>JAZUJY010000074.1:0-49894 GCA_045643005.1 Oscillospiraceae bacterium
AATCCTGAATTTTTCACATGCAGAAAAAATGCCGGTTGATCCTTTAACATCTGATGTTAAAGATACGATCATTCTTGTAAATTACAAAAAACGAGATACTGACGGAAACGCAGCTTATGTAATACTGAATTGATCATACCATAAGATAACACATTTGGATAACTGCTTATCAGATGTTCAAATGTGTTTCTTTGCATTTATTAGTACTTATCAATATACATGAGTTTTATTCTTATTTATACGGAACAGAGCAATATAGCTTATTGCGCAAAATCACACTTTTGCGCAATAAGCTATATAGAAATTATAAAAATAGAATAAATCGCAGGATATCTGATAATTCAAATATCCTGCGATTATTAATAAATGGATGGATGAAAATTTATTTAACTAAAGGATTAGTATATCTCTTTCTGGTATCTTTAACCCCTTTATATCCGATCGCACCGTTCGGACAATACTGCAGACATGCCATACAGGCTTCACAATTATGCTGCCATACAGGTTTACCGTTATCAAGCTTTATATTGTTGACTGTACATTTAGATGCACATATACCGCATCCTTTGCAATTATCTTTCAGGATAAAATTATTGTCACTTTCCTTAACAGTTGATATGTTCTTGCTCAAAGCCTTATACATGATACTGTCAACAACAGCATGACTTTTTTCAAGCTTTAATACAGGCTGATCCTTTAATTTTTCAGCTATTGAAACAAGTTTCTTTTTTGCTTCGGCAAACAGCTTCTTTTGCTTATCTTCAGAATAGCCGCCATACATCGGATAATAATTTCCCGGCATATGAATATAAAATCCTGCTGATAAAGATTTTGAATTATTGTTTTTTAATAATGTATCAAGGTTCTGGAGAGCCTTACCGGGCAAACCACCGTAATTTGCAATTGAAAATACATAACATGAATCATCATATCTAAGTTTTTCAGCAAATTCTGTGATTATATTCGGAAGAGTCCACATATAAACAGGAAAAATAATTCCGATCATACATTTTGAATGAACATTGCCTTTGCATTCGGTAACACAACGGATCTCTGAATTTGGGATCAGAACAGACAGCTGCTGAGTCAGATAAAGTGAATTTCCTGTGCCTGAAAAGTAGTAAAGTATCGTTTTCATAATAGTAATTGTCCGGATATCTCCGGATACTCTCCTCTCCATATAATTACAAATCATCTGAAATGTTAACATATATATCGACAGATCAAAGCAAAAGTTAAATATTTTTTTATTTTGTTAAAAAAATTTTTTTCTACTTACTTTTCACTTAAATTTATTGCTTTTTGATAAAATTTAAGTCGTAAAAATTTCAAATATTTATTGAAAAATTATAAATTAAAGTGTATAATAGTTATATAACTTCGTACACTAATTATGATCGGGGAGACATTGATGAAATTAAAAAAAATCAATTATGAAAATGTAGTGAGTTTATCTGCAAACTTATTTACTACTTTCATGATCACTGCAAGTATCATTTTGTTTTTTATTTTCAATTATTATAAAACTAATATTTTAACTGTATTTATCGGACTTAATATATTTGTTTGCCTTTTTTGTTATCGTCTTGTAAAAAAGAAAATGTTCTATGAATGGACCGGAGCATTATACGGAGTGTGTCTGGATATGATGACTGCCGGTACAATATGCATGGGATTCGGTTATGGTTTCGCTATGTACAGTATCCCGATAATAGCCGTTTCGTTCTATATTTACTATATTGCTCTAAAAGTTAAAATAAGGCCGATAAATCCGAACTTGCTCAGTGCTATTTCAATAATAACATTTTTTATCAGTATTATAAAATCATATTTTGACGGACCGATTTATGTTCTAAATGAGAAAGTCCAGATGCGTTTTTTGATTTTTAATGCAATTTCAGTATTTACTATATTGATAATATTTATAAAGCTATTTATGCTGGCAATTGGAAACAATGAAAACATACTCTCAGAGCTGGCGCTTAAAGATAAGCTCACAGGCTTGTATAACCGTCATTATCTTCTTTCCTATATAGAATCAATTGATAATAATGATCTTTCAAAATACTGGCTTGCTATGCTTGATATAGACGATTTCAAAAAAATAAATGATCAATACGGACACGAATGCGGAGACCAGGTTTTAAAGCAGATCGCCGATATTATCAATAAATTTTGCTGTAACTGTACAGTTTGCAGATGGGGCGGAGAAGAATTTATTATTTTAGGTTCAAGAGAATCTTCAGACATAAAAATTTTATCTGAATTGAAAAAAAGAATAGCTCAAAACAACATATCATATGGAAATAAACGTCTTACTATAACAGCAACCATCGGTGCTCAGAATTATAAAAAATATGATAATGTTGACGGCTGGATCTCTGACGCTGACAAGAAGCTTTACACAGGAAAAAATTCAGGTAAAAATGTAGTTGTCTATTAAAAAAAATTTTTATTTTTTTTTAAAAAATATGTCCACTTTCTATTTATTCATACGAATACTATATTGAAATGTGAAAGTGATTTGTTCTTTCAAGGAAAGAACAATTATAGCCCGGATGTCAATCGAAACATCCGGGCCTTTAAATTTTATTAATAAAAATAATAAACAAAAAATATCCGGATGCCTGGGAAAATTCAAGCATCCGGATACTATTTTTTTAATAATTAATCAAACCTGTGAATCAGAATTCATCATCGGAAAGTTTCCGACAACCTCAGCCCACTCAATAAGTGAATTAACTGCTGAACGAGTAATTTCACTATGTTCCCTGATAAGAGAAGTATCTTCCTTTATAGAAAGCAAATCATCCCTGATTCCATCTGTTTCTGATTTAGCAATTGAAAATTTCTCATTCATTTCAAAGCGAATTGAATTGATCTCATTTCTCATCACTTTGACTTCTTCCTGTAAAGTGTTCATCTCTGAATGAATCAAATTCATTTCAGAACGCATATCCTTTAATAACTGTAAAATTTCGTTTTCCATTTGAAAATCACCCCTAATAAAATTATAAACTATTTCAACAGATATGTCAAGACAACATATACCAAATTATAAATATAACAAGCATAGGATATCCCCTGCTTCTGCTTGTTAAAAGCAGATCTTTGAACAGCAGCAATTTGAAAATCCGAAAAATTATTTTAAAATAATAATTTTTTCTGTCCACTTTTTCTTTCTTCATACGAATACTTAGATGAAATGTTTTTAGAACATTTTCAGTCTTTCATAATAATATCTTTTATTTTAATATTTTATTCTTGAATTCGGAGAGCCTGTCAGACGGCAGGTCTCTCCTGATTTTTTGACCATCATAACGACATTTTCGCAAAAAGTTTCATTTTGCTATCTCTAATACAAGAAAAAAGCAGACCATTGGTCTGCTTTTTTCTTTAGGGTTTATAATTAGAAATTTATATTAGAGTAGTTAAATTCTATTGTTAAGTTCAGCAGGAGTCAGAAAACTTTTTGAAAAAAAGGATTCATATTTCATTCCGATTTTCTGAGCTTTTTTGATTTTATTCCTTGAATAGTTCTTTCCTGATTCAAGACTTTTCAAAATATAGTAATCTAAAGATGAAAGCTCAAATATACTGATTTTTTCTTCATTTCCAATGAAATCAGAAGATAATTCATCGACATTACTATCAATATTGCAGACTTGATTGTTGTCATTATCTTTTTTGATTTCATTGGAAATGAATTTATCATTAAGGAGTTCACATCCACAAAATGCATTTTTACTTATCTCTATCAGACAAGCAGGAAGATCATTAAGTAAAAGAGATCTGCAGTTTTTAAATGCATTTGAATCAATTATTCTTATAGAATCAGGTAATGTTATATTTCTGAGATTTGTACAATTTTCAAAACATCCTGAACCAATTCTTACTAATCCTGAAGGTATATTTACGCTTTTAAGTGAACTGCATGACATAAAAGCATTATCTCCAATACTTTTAAGTCCATAAGAAAAAGAAATTTTTGAAAGACTTTCGCAATTCATAAAAGCTCCTCTGTCTATATAAGATACAGTAGAAGGTATGATTATTTCTTTAAGATTATCAAAATCTCTGAAAGCTTCAGGACCAATTCCTTTAACGCCTTTTTCAATGACAATTCTTTTTACAGATCCTCTGATATTATTTAATGAACGATTTCCGGATACTACAGAGTCAACACCGTTAATAACTAAAGTTCCGCTGCCATCAAGCTTACAGCTGTTTTTTTTATCACTGTTTATTTCTTTATTATCATGACATCTGATCATATATATATCAGATGAAGAAGTTTTTCCTGCTTTAGAAACAGATAATATCGAAACTGTAAATCCATTTGCGTTCATATTGTCACCCTTTTTGAAAAATGCTAATAACATAAAGCTATTCTGTAACAATTATTACATTTCTATTATATTCTTACACTAAAATTACATATAGGTTAAAGAACTAATATAAAATATTACATAATTATTACATCCTGTAACTTTATTGTATCATTTATTATTCAAAAAGTCTATATACAATAATTACAAATTACTATACGTATCAATCGTTCATTATCGTCACTTTGTATTTATTTTTTTATTAAAGTAAACATTTGCAATTGTAAAAGGAAATTTTGGGAAGATAATTATATTACAAGCTTTTTTTATTTTGTAATATAATTGTAATAATTCAGAGTATAAAAAAACTGTGATCACAAATAATCACAGTTTTTTTTATTATTTTACTAATTTTAAATCCAAAAATTCAAAATCCGGATTTCTGTTTATAAACATTCTATACCTGTAAAAACATGAAGGAGCATGAATGAAATTGTAAACATAGAGCTGATTGCACCACTCCCCTGTTTCAGGATTGTTAGCACGAATGTTGTACATTATTCTGCCGTATTTATTATTGCTGAGCGTAAAAACTGCTTTATCAGAAAATGTGTTCTGATCAACTCTTTTTCCAAAATGCACTTCAAATCGTTCATCAGACGTTTTTCTGACACTTACTTTATTTCCAAATGGAGAAGCAGCTAAATCTCCATTATTCAGTCTTGATACATCAAACTGTGTTACTGTTTCACTATGAAGATACAAACCCTTCATATCTTCACTAAAATCAACACAATGATAAAAAATATCATTGTTTATACCCTCTTCAGGCATATCTACCGGATAAAATTTAAAGTTATCTTTTGTTTCATTAAATTTGTTGTATTTTACATCTCTTGCAAAATCGATTTTAATAAACTGAACAAAGAGCATTTAGAAAAGTCCCCCATATCCTTTGATTAGTTTTTCTGTCATATCAAACTCCATATTCAATACAAATTCAAAACACATAATCCTGATGACCAATATCATCAATTTCTTCATTGATTATTCTTATTCCAATTCCGTTTTCTTCATCCCATGAACAGTCAAATGCAAGATAAATACATCTTCCGTTATAAATATCATTACATACTTCCTTTGTAGGAACTATAACTGCTGTCAGCTCAACCATTTCCATCAATTCATTTACTGTATTAACTTCAGGATAAGCCGGATTATCATGCTGTGAAAAACCAAGCGTATCTCTTTCAATCTGATAATATGTAAGCAATTTGCTCCATATTTCTGTTTCGATCAGATTCCATCTTGAAAGAAAACGAGCATAGGAATTATACTGGACAGGATCAATTACCTTGTCTTCCTTAACAAATACATACAATAAAGCATCAGGATCCTTACCGCCAAAAGTAATGTTCGCTGTTCCTTCCCAATAATCAAAATCAAAATCAATTACTCCAAATGTATTGTCAGTCATAGATCTCACCTTTTCATTTTCAGACTGTTTCAAGTCTGATAGTATTTGTATTTCCTGACTTGCCGCTTGTTTGTCCGCCTGTAAGTACAACATTGTCGCCTTTCTCAAGACAGAAAACTGATTTGGCATGTCTCAGTGCATGATAAAACATAACATCAACAGAATTGAATTCTTCACTCAGGATAGGTGTTACTCCCCAGCTGAGATTAAGCTTTCTCCAGGCTTTTTCAGAAGTAGTCATACCTATTATGTCAACAGGACATCTGAATCTGCTTACCATTCGAACTGTATTTCCTGAAAGAGAACTTATTACAATTCCACGAGCATTTGTATCTATAGCCATAGCACATGTAGAATGTGAAACAGCATCAATGTTACTCTTTATAATATAATCTGCTGTCTTAAATCTCTTTGCATAATCGATCATTTTTTCTGTATATTCAGCGATTTCAGCCATATTTCGAACAGCGTCAACCGGATACTTGCCTGATGCCGATTCACCGGAAAGCATTATTGCAGATGAACCATCATATACTGCATTTGCGACATCTGATATCTCAGCACGTGTAGGTCTTGGGTTATGAATCATCGATTCAAGCATTTCAGTAGCCGTTATTACACGCTTGCCAAGTAAACGGCATTTTTTTATAAGATATTTTTGTATTGCAGGAACTTCAACAAAAGGTATCTCAACACCGAGATCTCCTCTGGCAACCATAATACCATCTGCAATTTCACATATACCATCAATATTGTCAACACCTGCTCTGTTTTCAATTTTTGCAATGATATCAATATCTTTTCCGCCGTTTTCATTGAGAAAATCCCTGAGCATACGTATGTCTTTTTTTGATGATACAAAGGATGCTGCGACAAAGTCAACATCATTTTTTATTCCGAAAAGAAGATCCTTCTTATCATCTTCACTTAAATAAGAACCCTTCATAACATGGTTAGGGAAATTCATACTTTTTCTGTCTGACATTTCCCCGCCTACAATAACATCGCAGACAATATCTGTTTCTTTAACTTCTTTAACTTCAAAAATCAAAAGACCATTGTTTACCAGTATTCTGTCGCCAATATTAACTTCCTTGACCAGATCCTTATAGCTGACAGATACACGTTCATTTGTACCGATCTCTTCATTCACTGTAAAAGTAAAAGTATCACCTTCTTTTAAAGTAATACTATGATTTTCAAATGTTTTGATTCTGTACTCAGGGCCTTTTGTATCAAGCATTATTGCAATCGGCTTGTTAAGTTCCTCTCTCACCTTTTTGATAAGATCTATCTTGCTTTGATGATCTTCATGAGTTCCATGAGAAAAATTCAGTCTTGCAACATTCATTCCTGATACGATCATTTTTGTAAGAATTTCTTCATTTTCTGATGATGGTCCGATAGTACAAATAATTTTTGTTTTACGCATCTAAATTTCTCCTGTAAAAATAGTATAACCAAACAACTAAACCGTTTAATTATATTTTAACATTTTAGTACAATATAGTCAAGAAAAAAAGCAGAACAAAATGTTCTGCTTTTATGTCATAGATCAATTGAAATAGTAGTAGGCTTGTCATCATCTGACTGATCATTTATAACGATCTCAGTATTATCAGGTTTTCTGGTTTTTAACAATAAATTTAAAGTTCCGGGTTCAATAGTTATTCCGTCAACTTCATCGATATATCTGTATACTTCTTCAAATGTAACGATCTGCATTCTGAAAGTATCATTAAATAAATTAATAAAACTCTGATAACTAATAAAAATAGGCATCCACTTGGTGTTATTATCATTTGTATTTACTATTGTACGAAGATGCATTTCAGTAACAGGTTCATTTTCATCAGGAAGAGAATAACCTGCAGGCAGATCAGTCAAAATATCCATATTTTCAGGCTTATTTTCACTTTCAATCATTTTTGCTGCATTGAACGAAACATGAACAACATGATCGCCAAGAGGTGTTGAAGGATCATCATCTTTTTTTGTAACAGGTGCAATAAATAATGTTCTGTCGATATTAAGCTTCTGAAGCTTTTCATGAAGGCTTCTGAATTTAGGATCTATATTAAGCGTATTTTCTTTATCTTCATCATCATCGTCATCATCAGAAACAGGGTCAAGATAATCATTATCCATCAATATCTGAGTAACTTTTTCTATTGTTTCCTTTACTTCTTCTTCAGAAACTTCTTCATCTTCATCGTAATCCGTTATATCATTGTCATCGGATAAAGAACCTGAAACAAGCTCATCAGCCTGATCTTCACCTGAGTCGACAGCAGCTGTTTCTTCTTTTTCCTCATCTGTGATTTTTTCATTCTTACTATTAGCAAGTTCCTTTTCAAGTTCCTTCTTCTTTTTTAAAAGTTTATCAAAAAGACTCATTATAATCCTCCGTTTAAATAAAAATAAATTTCACGTCTGCTTTGTAAATCTGACAAATATCAAAAAATTATTATTTGAAGATTTATTGTCACAAAGCTCCAAGATGAAGTATCATAGAAGCAAGTCCCATATAAACGAGCAATGATACAGCATCAACAATAGTAGTAATAAAAGGACTGGCCATAACAGCAGGGTCGAATCCAAGCTTTTCAGCTAAAAGCGGCAAAGAACACCCTATAAGTTTAGCGCATAGAATTGTACAGCATAAAGTAAGACAAATAACCAGGGCTATCTGAATTGTTATCCCGCTGCTGCCAAGAATAAGTCTGTCGACAAGAAGTATCTTAAAAAATGATACTCCGCCAAGAGTAATACCACACAGTAAAGCCGTTCTGAATTCTTTCCATAATACCTTAGGCAAATCAGTAAAAGTAACTTCACCAAGTGAAATACCTCGAATAACAGTAACAGAGGCCTGACTTCCCGAGTTACCGCCTGTATCCATAAGCATTGGAATATAGGCAGTCAGAATAACGATTTTAGAAAGTGCATCTTCAAATTTTGATAAAATAAGGCTTGTAAATGTTGCCGATATCATAAGAAGCATAAGCCATGGTATTCTTGTTTTCCATATCTCACGAACAGACATTTTTAAGTATGGCTTTTCATTTGGAGTAATAGCAGCCATCTTTGCAAAGTCTTCTTCAGCTTCATCCTGCATTACGTCGATAGCATCGTCGACTGTGATAATTCCTACAAGTCGGTTTTCCGCATCAACAACAGGAAGCGCAAGAACGTCATACTTTTTTATAAGCTGTGTTACCTCCTCCTGATCTTCGAGAGTGCTGACACTGATAACATGTTCATCCATAATATCCTGAATTTTAGCATCTCTGTCAGAAATAAGAAGTGTAACAGCTGTTATCATACCGATAAGCTTTCGATTTTCATCGGTAACATAACATGTATAAATTGTTTCTTTGTCAATTGCAACTTTTCTAATAAGTGCAAATGCCTGATCTACGGTCCATTGTCTTTTCAGGCAAACATATTCAGTTGTCATAATGCTTCCTGCACTGTCATCGGGATAACGTAAAAGCTCATTAATGGATTTTCGATTTTTATTCGTTGAGTTTTCCAGGATCCTCTTTACAACAGTAGCAGGCATTTCTTCAATGATATCAACTGTATCATCAAGGAAAAGCTCATCAAGAACAGCACGTAATTCAGAATCACTGAAAAGCTCTATAAGATACTGCTGCTTTTCCGCAGGAAGCTCAACAAAAACTTCAGCAGCAAGTTCTTTTGGCAATATACGAAACAACACAGGATATTGTTCTTTAGTCAATGATTCAAATATTTCAGCAATATCCTGTGGCTCTGCTTCTGAAATAATTGAATGAAGAATCGCATACTTCTTCTGACTGATTAATTTTCCGATTTTTTCAGTTGAAATAATTCCGGTATTCATAAACTAATCCTCCAAACATTTTGTTGGTTTACAAAATCAGGATTTGGGGTTTATTGAACACGAAACGACATGATCACAGTATCCGTACTGTTACATTATTTCTTTATTATCATGAGCTAAATGCACATAAGAAAAATTCACTACACAGTACGAATACCGCTTACTTCGGTACGTGCTGCTTTGCCCTCCTGTATCCACTTAACTCACCTCTGCTTTCATTGAATGAAATATCAATAATCCACTATTAAATTAATTATAACATAAAAAAATCAATTTGTCATCAGAAAAATAAAAAAAAGTCTCATATTCAAACGAATATGAGACCTGAAATCTGAAATAATAATTATTCAATTATTTAAAACTGATTTTTTCTACTCCCTGCTTTGCCATTTCCTTAAGGGTTTCAAAGTCTACCTTTCCAACACCTTTTTTCATTGGAATAGCGTCAATAAATTCAACCTGATCAGGAAGCATATACACAGGAAGAACTTCCTTGCATTTTGCCTTGATATCTTTAAGTGAAACTTCTGAACCCTGTTCCTTAACTACAAAAGCCCAGATCATTTCTCCAAAAAGCGGATGAGGAGCACCTACAACACCAGAAGCTTTGATTCCGGGTGTTTTATTGATCGCATCCTGTACAACGATAGGAGATACAGATTTTCCGCCTCTCTTAATAAAATACTTTTGTCTTCCGAGAAGAGTGATCTTTTTGTCTGCTTCCTTGCGTACAATATCACCTGTTTTGAACCAACCGTCTTCAAAACAGTTATTGTTTTCAGCCTTCAGATATCCGTTAATAACACTCGGACCCTTAACAAGAAGCTGACCGGTCTCTCCAACAGCAACTTCATTGCCGTTTTCATCAATAACCTTTATAATATTATCTACACATGAAGCAACATCAAGTGTACTTGTTCCTGTAATTTCACCGTTAAGTTCAACGGCTGTATGCATAAATACATTACTTGTTTCAACAAGTCCGTATCCGTTAACATACAGAGAAAGATTTTTAAACATTGAACAAAGTCTCTTAAGAAGTGAAGGTGGACAGAAATCCATTCCGGCACCTACAGTTACTATTGAAGATAAATCATAAGGACATTTATCTTTAAAAATAAGAAGAGCTTCATAGTAAGCAGGCGGTGCACACATGTAAGAGCACTTAAATTCATGGATATTCTTCAGATATGTCATAGGTGAAGTATCAGCAGAGTAAATGATAGTATCACCAATAAATACACTTCCGAGAATAATGCTTATAACTGAAGTAGAAAGCGGGAACGCAGCTGCAACATTTGCAACAGCCTTGTCAGAGCTTCTTTTGAGAGTAACCATCTCACCTACAATAAGTATCTCAGAACCAAAGTTTTCCTGTGTAATTCTTACAAGCTTCGGAATACCTGTTGTTCCTGAACTTGTAGCAATAAGAAGCGGAAGATCCTTTTCAGGAGTATCAACTACATACTCTGAGATGTTTACAGCATCACTGCAAGAACCTTTTAATGAATAGAAACCATCAAGTTCTTTAAGAACAGCGATCTGATAATCTGCACCGTTTTCTTCAGCAAGTTTCTTAAGGCTCTCTGCCTGTGCCACCTCAGCAACTATCACTTTTACACCTGTATTTTTAAACATGTTTGTTTTTACAAAATCAGGATATCCGAAGAACTGAGGAACAGCATAAGCACCAAGTCTTGCAATTGCAATAAACAGAGGAATGTTGTCAGAACAGTTATCTATACAATAACCAACACCCATACCTTTTCTTATTCCGAGTTTTACAAGATGAGCTGTGATCTCATCGATTCTGTCAACAAACTGCTTTTTATTCAGTGAAACTCCATCACATGAAACGATCATGTGATCATCAGAAAAATTAACTAAAAAATCTGCATATGTTTCGTTAAACGTTTTTGCCATAATCATTAAATCCCTTTCATATTTTTATTTATTTAAAATAATTTGATTTATCAAAGAACAGAGTTCTTTTTTTACAACAGGGTCACTAAAATAAAAATGCTCTCCGTTAAAACCATAAATATCGCATTTCCCTGTAGTCAGAGTTTTCCATTGTTCCAGATCAGATCCGTCATACATCTTATCGCTTTTTCCAAAAAATACTGTTACATCACAATCAACAGTAAGATCATTTCTATCAAGAACATAATCATCTACCATCTTTACATCTGCTCGAAGAACCGGCATGAGCATGTTCATCAGATCTTTATTTTTCAGAACTACATCCGGGAAACCACCGGATTCACTGAATTTTGCAAGAAAATCTTCATCATTAAGTTTTGAAAGTCCGACAAAATTTTCAGGTATCATTTCAGGATAAGACACTCTTCCGGAAGAAAAGTAATGAACAGGAAGCGGACAATTTTTCTTTTTCATGAACTTTATCAGCTCGTATGCAAGTACGCTTCCCATGCTGTGACCAAAAATTGCAGTATTTCCTTCTGTGAAAATATCTTTATAATGTTCATAAATATCTTCAACACATTCCTGAATATTTGTAAAAGGCTTCTCTGCAATTCTGGTTCCTCTGCCGGCAGGTTCTATCGGAACAGGAATGATAGAACTGTCAAGGAACATTTTAAAGTTTTTATACCCCATTGCCGATCCTCCGGCATGAGGAATAAAACATAATTTAATATCAGCCATTTGAAGGAACGCCTTCTTCATCAAGAAGCTTGAACATATCGCCAACCTTGCTGATCACAGCAACTGATGAAAGCGGAACTTCAAGTTTGTAAATTCCGTTAAGATACATTCCCATGCTGAAAATGCCAAGAGAATCCATGCAAAGATCTTCATAAAGGTCTGTCTCCTTTGTGATCTTATCTGCATCAAGTCCTACATAATCTGAAATATTTTTAGCAAATTCTTCCCATTTTAAATTGTTCATAAAATAAACTCCTTATATAAAAATTTATTATAAATTTACTTAAATAATAATTATATTATACCTCAATGAAATATTTTTTCAATACCAACAGTATACAAATATACTGATTTGTTACTTTTTAACAACATTAGGCTGTCTGATATATTTAAACTGTATTTTACCTATATCCTTAGGAAGTTCGTCTGTGAGAACTACTTTATCAGGTACTTTATATGCCGAAAGTTTTCCATTAAAGAATCTTGCCAGATCGCCTCTTGTAATCTGTTCTCCATTGACCGGCTGAATATATGCTACTATCTGCTGTCCGATCACAGGATGATCTTCGGCAGTAACCGCACATGCTTCTACAAGCGGATGAGACAGAATAAATGCTTCAACTTCCTCAGCATGAACAAGATTAGCACCACGCTTTATGATACGTTTGTTTCGTCCGACAAATCTAAGTCTTCCGTCAGGTAATCTCACGGTCATGTCACCTGTCTTAAACCAGCGCTTGTCTTTGTAATAAACAACTTTTTCTGATTCAACAGGATTTTTTCTGTAATTGAAGATTACGGCCGATGTATATATGCAAAGTTCTCCGGAAATACCGTCCTCAACTTCTTCTCCGTTTTCGTCTATTACTTTAGCTTTGGTAAAAGGCAATTCTCTGAAATCACTTGGATCACATTCCCTGTCAACATCAGAATCCCATACGACCATAGTAGCTGTCTCAGATGATCCTATAACATTTATTACACGAATTCCAAGTTTCTCAACAAATACGTCAGCGATCTCCTTAGGAAGAACTTCACCGGCAAAATAACATATTCTTACTGCAGAAATATCATATGAATCAAAATCAGGAACTGAAAGAATAATTTTTGCAAGTGTTGAAGTAAGCTGCAATGCAGTTACTTTATATTTTTCAACTGTTTTAAGGAAATTAACAGGTTCAAACTGAGGCTGATAGATCACATGTCCGCCCTTAACAAGAACCTGTGAACCCATTCCGAAACCGCCCTGATGATAAAGCGGCATTCCTATCATCATAGTATCATCAGATGTAAAGGAAAGATAATCAGAAATATCAACGATAGCATCATAAAAACCTTCATACGGAACAGTAAGAACCTTAGGATTTCCTGTACTTCCTGACGTACAAGCGAGAGACATTACATGTGTTGAATCCACATCAAACACAGGAAGATCTTCACCTTTTCCAAGTTTCATAAAATCATCATAAGATATAAACTTATCTGATGAAACACTGTTTTTGTCAAAATCAGTTACAACAACAACTTTTCTTACATTTTCAAATAAGTCAACGACTTTATCAACTGCAGAAATAATATTATTGTTTCTGTAATGATCAGCAATGAATAAAATATCTGTATCAGCTGTATCGATCAGTCTTTTGAGTTCAACTTCTCCGCTCTGCGGATCGATAGGAACAGGCTGAGCACCGATTTTTATTGCAGACCAGAATAATCTGTACCACTGAAGACTGTTCGGAATGATCAGACCAACCTTCTCATCAGCATGAATACCGAACTCTGAAAGAGCTGATGAAATATTAATGATGTCTTTTCCAAACTGACCATAAGTTACTGTTACGCCATCAATTGTAATAAGCGGTGCATCAGGTCTTTCCAATGCATATCTGTTTAAATCATCGATAAATTTGTTCATTTTTGTCAACTCTACCTTTCATTAAATAGAAAACATTAATTCCTTTTTATTTAAGATGTTCAACTATCCAGTCAGAAACATCGTGCTTAAGCCAGTGAAGCTGTTCGCCTACCGGCATTGTATGTGTAATTGCTTCTTTTGTAGAAAATACAGGTGGTTCTTCCATAACCATTTTTTCTTTAAATCCTGTAGCCTTGTCAAACATATGTTCACATGCTTCAGGTCCCATCCAGTTATCATGCTGTCCATGTGCAAGAAGATAATCACAGTTTACTGCACCATCTTCAAGAACGGCCATCTGGTTATAGTACTCATCTTCACTGGCATATGTTCCTGACTGGAACTGAGCCCATTTTCCGGATTTCATCCATCTTGGAAGCTTTTCAGGTGAAATTTTTCCTATAAACAGAGGGAAAAGATTTACGCAGCATTTAATTTTTTCATAACTTGAAGCAAATTTATAGGCATATCCTCCGCCCATACACAAACCGTAAGAACAAATACGTGAACTGTCAAGATCATTGTCATTTGAAATATACTCCATGATTTTTTCAAATGCAAGAGTCAGTTCAGGAGCAGAAAGCTTGATGTCGTAATCAAACAACGCAGCTCCGGTACCTGGCTGATCACATGCAACAACAGCCACTCCTCTTTCAACAAGAGGCATTGAAAGTGTATTTAACTCTTCCTTACAACTGCCAAGTCCTGCAAAAATTACTGCTACAGGATATGGAGCCTTGAATTTTTCAGCATCAGGATAGTGAACATAAGCAGGAAGAACTTTATTATCATGGAACGGTATCTCTGTGTATTTTGATTTAGTTTCAAAATTTTCTGTCAGTTTTCTGTAGCTGTTTTCAAGTCTTTTATAAACAACTTTTTTTCCTTCTATATCATCTGAATTTATCAGATAACTTGCATAGTCACACTGTGAAGCAAGCTTATACATTTCACGGGCAGTGATCTTATTGCCCTTTTTCTCAGCTTCCATAGCAGTTTTCATAAACTTGTCGGACTTTTTATTCCACTGTTCAAGCCATGCTTTCTCAAGTGCCTTGCCGCTCATCAGCGGTACACTCTCAACTTTAGTGAGAACATATTCAAGATCGATAGGATTAACACCGTAAATCAAACTTCTTACCATAACAGGGTTAAGTAAGGTTCTAATTGACCATTGCATAAAAAATACTCCTTTTTCAGTTCAAAATATTATTTTTCAACGTACTTCCAGGCGTTTTCCCTGGGATTTTCTATAAGATTTATATACACTCTGTGAGGATCTGCATTGATATATTTCTTAAGGATCTCAACAGTTCCGTCACAAAGCATTGTTTTCTGTTCTGAAGATGCACTGCCGACATATTTAAATTCTACATACCCGCATACATCATCACTTTCAGCTTTATACATATAAAGTTCACTGTGCATGAACATAACAGCAGGCAGCGGTTTCTCAAGTACCTTTGAAGCAAGCTCAGTAAACTTTTGAGCTACCTGCTCAATTTCACCATTCTGAAAATGATAATTTGAATTAAAATTAATTACAGGCATATCATTTCTCCCTATACTTTGAAAATACTAATGTTGAGTTATGACCGCCGAAACCAAATGAATTTGAAATCGCAACATTGATATCAGCTTTTCTTGCCGAGTTAGGAACATAATCCAGGTCAAGTTCCGGATCAGGATCATCATAATTTATCGTTGGAGTAATAATACCGTTATTAATCGACAAAATTGTGGTAATTGCTTCAAATGCCCCACTTGCAGCAAGTCCGTGTCCAAGCATAGACTTTGTAGAGGAAACAGGGATCTTGTATGCTCTGTCTCCAAATACTGATTTGATCGCCATGGTTTCGTATTTATCGTTAAGATAAGTTGATGTTCCATGAGCATTTATATAATCAACATCGTCCGGTGTAATACCTGCACATTCAAGTGCTTTATTCATACATTCTGCCATTCCGATACCATCAGACTGAGGAGCTGTTATATCGCAAGCTTCATCTGTAATGGAATAACCTGACAGTTCACAGTAGATTTTAGCGTTTCTGCGTTTTGCAGATTCTTCTGATTCGATAACCAGAGCACCGGCGCCTTCGCCAAGAATAAATCCGTCACGTCTCTTTGAAAACGGGCAGCATGCTTTTGAAGGATTATCATTGTTTGCAGACATTGCCATGATCTGATTAAAGCCGTGAATCTGATCATAATTTACAGTTGAACCGACGCCTCCGACAACAAACATATCACATAATCCGCTCTCAATAAGCTGTGCTGCAACACTTACAGCATAAGCAGCTGAAGCACAAGCAGTAGAAACATTAAAGCTTGGTCCTTTAAGACCGTATCTCATTGAGATCCATGCAGGTGCAGAATTAGGCATTGTTCTGACTATCAAATGAGAATCTCCGACTGTATCTTCTTCAGCCTTTGTTGAAGTATCTATAATTCCTACTATAACGCCAGCTTTGCTGCAGTCATAGTTTTCAAAATCAATATTTGCATCTTCAACAGCTTCTATTGCAGAAGCCATCCAGACTCTTACAGAACGCGTCATTTGTTTACGCTGACGCTTCTGGATCTTATCTTTGATCAAATCTTCAAATTTGTCATCTACCTGAGCAGCGATATGAGTTTCTACCTCAGAAGTGTCCATTTTAGTGATCGGAGTAATGCCGGATTTTCCTTGTACAAGATTATCCCAGTTTTCGGCTACACTTGTACCAAGTGCGGAAACCATTCCCATACCTGTTACAACTATTTTTTTGTTCATTCTATTCATACCTTTCCTGCATTTATAAATATAGAATCAAATTCTTCTTTTGAATATGGTTTGTAAATCAGCCACTGCGTTTCATCATAATATTTGTTAAGACTTGCTGAAATGATTTCATAACCATATTTTTCATAGATCTCATCAAACTGACACGACAGATTCAGAACATCTTCAACGGCTTTTTTCATCGATGATGCATCTGTACCGGAATTAAGACACGCACCAACAATATCATTCAGTAAAAGAGCGGACAAAGAGATACTAAGATCACTTTCATTCTCTTTTTCTGCTGAAGAAACATTATCGGTTTCTTTTCCTGAAGCAAAATCAAGGAAACAACCCGGACCTTTGCCGCATCCTTCAGAAATGAGATCCTTAAAAACGTTATCAGCTGTTTCCAGAAGATATCTGCATCTTTCATCGGAAAAATATACTATACTTGCTCTGATGATCCCGATTCCGACAGAATCGACCATTGTAAAAACAGAATAAGTCATAAAATTCTTCTCAAGATAATCATTCATAGCTGAATAAGTATAATTATTCTTTATTTTCCATAACAGTGAATGAGAAACTGCAAGAGAAATAACTTTATTCAGATACATATTGTAGCTTCCTGAAAATCTGACTACTTTTTTATCCCCTTCAAGAATAAGTCCGGAAATAACGCGTTCTGTTTCTGCAGATGTAAAACTTTCTGTATTAAGTTCAACAAAACCGGATAGTTTTACAGGATAAAAGAAATGCATACCGGCACATCTTGATTTATTTTCACATTTTGAAAAAACCTTTTCAAGAGGGATGGAAGAAGTGTTTGTAGCTAAAATACATTTATCTGATACGATTTTTTCAGCTTTTGAAAACAACTCTGCTTTAAGTGATTCATCTTCAAAAACAGCTTCAATAACAAGATCACAGTCAGATAATATGTTATAATCGTAGGATACTTCAAAACTCTTAAGCTTTTCCTCAAGTTCTTCGTCAGTGAGAGTACCTCTTTTATTCATTTTTCTGAGATTCTTTTCGATAAGAGCCTGAAATTCTTCAGCCCCTTCCACACATGCAACTTTAAGAATATGGGAACTGTTAAAAAAGAACCAGAAAATTTCTTTTCCCATCTTTCCGTTACCTATTAAACCGATCTTCATTACTCAGCGATCACCTCTCGAAATTTACAAAGATAATTTTTCTTATCAGATTTTTTATACTCACCCATACTTAGTATAAGCTCAAGAAGTTTAACAGAATAATTAAAACTTTCTTTCTTTGGAGTGATAATATCTGCAAGACCAAGCTTATATGCTTCCTCTGCTGAATACATCTCACCTGTATAAATTATCTCAAGTGCTCTTGCAAGTCCTGAGATCTGGCTGGAACGTACAATTCCTCCCATTCCCGGAAGAAGCCCGAAGGTCGATTCCGGAAGTCCTATCGTTGCATTGATCTCACACACTCTGAAATGAGAATTTAAAGCTATTTCACATCCTGAACCAATACAAAAACCGCCAACAGCACTGATAACAGGAAATGGCTGATTCCATAATGATGTAAAAACTTTTTTGTTTGCCACATGCTCCTCAGGAACACTTACTACGTTTCCGTTATCGTCAGTAACTGTATGACTGATAAATGTTTCTGCAAGCTGATCAACATCAGCACCTGTGCTGAAACGCTTTCCTCCGGTAATAATAAGTCCTTTTGGTGATGCATTTATACATTCTTCGCATGCTTTGATGTAATCCTCAAGAAACATAGTAGTCATTTTATTTGACATAGGAGCATGCATGGAAAGTACTGCAATATTGTCTGTGATCTCAAGATCAATTGTTTCAAATTCAGTTTTCATTGTTATTAATTATAAGCGATGAGAAACAGAATGATTCTTCTTTAAACAATGCGGTCTCATCAAAATCACATGAATCCACATGAGACATACATTGTTTTATTGCATCGAGCTGTTTCCTGCTTTTTTCTCCTATCATTTTATTAAAATATTTTTCCAGAAATTCATCAAAGCTGTTTTCATTGCTGCCAAAAGGTGTACGGACTATAATATCTGATCGTTCCGAGATATAAGAAGCAGATTCTCCGAAAAGAAGCTTCATTCTATCATCAAAATTATAAACAAAATCCTCAGTACAGATACTGTTATCCCATTTATATTCATCATTTCCAAGTCTTATATCGAACATCATCATTAGTTCAGGACTGATACTATTAAAATTCTCACCAGCAATTATCTTTACTGCAGAGAGTTTGGAAAAAAGAATATAAAGCTTCTTAAGGTACTCCTTAGAAGGTAATATCTGCTCTGAGGAATTAAATTTAAATAATATAAAATCACAGCCGTCATTTACAGCTTTTTCAAGGCTGCTTTCAAGCTGATCATATTCACATTCTTGAAAATCAGTATTGTATGTGAACAAGTATTTAAAATCCAATAAAATCATTCTCCCTCTATTTCTTTTTTTACAGGCTCAGGAATATCACATATCACTCTATCTTTGGTAATAAAAGCAAGTTTACACTTTGCCTTGGCGTACAGCTTACCGTTCTTTTTATCTGTAAGTCTGTGATTGTTAATAACAATACCGCCTTCACATGACCATTCCGTTTTTATTTCTATCTCGTCAAATATCTTTATCTCATTGACATATCGTATCGTTGTTTCAAGGACAACAAAAAATATACCGGCATCAAGAATTCGATCCAAAAAACCGCTATCTTTAAAATAATTCCATCTGGCATTTTCGATATACCTGATATATACGGAATTATTCACATGACCGAACGAATCAAGATCAGATCCCTGGGCAGTAACATTATAAATACTAACCATTTGAAATCATCTCTTTCACAGCTTTTACAAAATCATCATTTTCAGATCTCATATCCGATGCATTTACTATAGACGAGATCTGGTGAACAGTCTTACCATCCGTGAGTTCAGCGGCAAACTTTAAAGCAGCTTCTAATGAATCATCAGCAACCATATCTGCGATTCCGGCATTTAAAGCATCATCAGCAGAAAACATTTCGCCTGAAAGAGCGATCTGAATAGCTTTTCTTCTGCCGCACAGACGTGAAAGTCGTTCAACACCGTTCAATCCCGGGATTATTCCGCGTGACGCTTCAGGAAGTGCAAAAAATGATTTATGGGAACAAATTCTGAAATTACATGACAGTGCAATTTCAAGACCTGCACCAAAGCATGAACCGTTTATTGCAGCAATTGTAACAACAGGAAGTTGTTCAATAACATTCAGAAGTTCTCTTCCCTTTTGGATCCTGTCGTATAACTCATCAATTGAATCTTCTGAATTTTCAATCAGAGTAAAATCAGCACCATTTGAAAAATGCCTTCCTCTTCCTGTTATAATAAGAGCTTTAAGTTTGTTGTCAGTGATCCATTTTTTCAATATTTCAGTCTCTGTAAATTCGGGAATTGTAATATGATTTTTCTTGTCACTGAAGATCTCCACAATCCCTGTATCATTTCTGACAGATAATATTGAAATTCCGGATCGGATTTCATTATCAGCCATTATTAACCCTCATTTACTATATCGTCTTCATAAATATAAAGTTTATTAAACAGTTCAACGATCTCGCCAAGAGTTTCTGCAGGGTTCTTTAAAAGGAACTTTCCAACAGTCTGAAGCTTAATATTAAGATCGTATTTTTTCTTAGCTGCTTCAATAAGTTCAACAACCATTAAAGAATCTGCATCAAGCTCATCCATAACATTTGTTTCATCATTCAGATCGTCAATGTCTGTTTCGCATTCATCTGCAAAATATTCATAGATCATCGTTCTGAGTTCTTCTTTAATTTCATCTGTTAAATTCTTCATGTTATAATTTCCTCCTAAATTGTCTGTTTGCTTAAAAAATAATATATTACCGGACATTAAGAATCGATAAAAAAAGCATTATTTATCCAGAACTGAAGAAATGGCGCAGTCTGAAACAAAAATGCTGATTAATTTTTTATCCGGCATATGTTATTAAGCCTCCGTTTCTTTCTGATAATATTTATTTCTCCTATCGATCCATCACATATTTTCCATATGCTGTTATGTATTATATCATATATTTTTCTGACTAGTCAACAATTCTAAAAAAAATGTTCTTTTTTTCTAAGCATATGCACATATTCTTTGACAATGTTGTCGCTTTTTTGTCGTTTTAGCTAATAAGTAAAAATAAAAAAAATAGCTTAAATAGTAAAAATGTCAAATATAAAAACACAATATACGGTAAATTTAATTAAATAAAAACGTATGTACATCTTTGCAGTTTAATATATAACAGTTATTCTTTATTGACAATTACTATACTAATAATATATAATAGAAAGGTTAAAATATTTTAAAAAAGATGACTTTTTTAAGTCTATTTATTATATTACAAGAGGTTATAAAATGTCAAATTATTCAACTTTCAGATCTCAGTTTCCGTCATTTCGTTACAACAGATATGAATTATCAGAAGACTCGGAAAAAATTAAGATCAAATATTATTTTGAAATAGAGGGACTATCTGAATTTTCTCCGGAATGGACGATAAAAAAAAGTTCCTCTGAAAAAGTCACAGATGATCCGGTTTTACAAAAACTCGTCTTTTCGCTTGGAATGGTCGAACTGATAAGTTACTGGAAAATAACATGTTCTCCAAATGTTACCGTTTTATGCGGAAGCATAGATCATGAACAGGAAAAATGGTGGAAGACCCAGTACTATAACGGACTTGGAGAGTTCTTTTACATAAACGGCATAAATGCTGATTTTGATTCATTTATGAAGATAAACTCTGAATCTGATGACTTGACTCCAAAGTCACAGTCTCATTCAAAAAAAGAACTCAAAGGCTGCCTGATACCTGTAGGAGGCGGAAAAGATTCTATAGTAACATTAAATATATTAAGCGAAATGAATAAAGATAATGCATGTTATCTGATAAATAAAAGGAACTCTATTTATCAGTCAGCATACACGGCAGGTTTCAGTGATGATTCGATAATCCTTTCCACAAGAACTCTTGATCCTGAAATGATCAGACTTAATTCCGAAGGATATTTAAACGGACATACTCCTTTTTCCGCTATTGTAGCATTTTCAGCAGTAATAGCCGCTTATATCAATTCAAAAAAATATGTTGTACTTTCAAACGAAGCAAGTGCAAATGAGAGTACTGTCAGGGATTCAACAGTAAATCATCAGTATTCAAAGAGTTTTGAATTTGAAAAAGATTTTGCTGAATATGAAGAAAAATATATCGATTCAGGTGTTAAATATTTCAGTCTCCTGAGACCCTGGAGCGAATTTCAGATCGCAAAATATTTTTCAGAACTGAAAAACTATCACAGTATTTTCAGAAGCTGTAACAAAGGCAGCAAAAAAGACATATGGTGTGGAAATTGTTCAAAATGTCTTTTTGTCAGTCTGATACTTTCCCCGTTTCTTTCAGTTGATGAAATAACGGATATCATAGGCAGAAACATGTTTGATGATAAAGAAATGCTTGAAACATTCAAAAAGCTTATCGGTATTGCCGATGAAAAACCTTTTGAATGTGTCGGAAGCAGAGACGAAGTAAACTTCGCGGTATCATCCGCTGTAAATAAAATGCTGTCATCAGGACAAAAACTTCCTTATCTTTTTGAATTCTATAAAAATACAGATTTATTTACAGAATATAAAAACAAGAAAAACCCACTGTATGAATATTATAACGAAAAAAACAATCTTCCTGAAGAATTTGATAAAATAATGAGGAATATAAAACTATGCTGAAATTACTGAAAGAAATTATTGAAGATAAAAATATACTTATTCTCGGATTTGGTCGAGAAGGAAAATCCACATATAAAAGAATAAATGAAGCAGGCGGATTCAGGTCTGTTTCAATAGCAGACAAAAATCCTGTTAATGCCGATCTTCCCGCATCAGTTAAAATTGTGACCGGTGACAATTATCAGCAGGTTATCGACGACTATGAAATAGTATTCAAAAGTCCCGGAGTGGTCCTGGAAAAACCATTTGGATCATATAAAGCAGTCATCACTTCACAAACTGAAATATTTATCAGAAAATATGCCTCACAGATAATAGGAATTACAGGAACCAAAGGTAAAAGTACAACTACAACACTTATTTATCACATATTAAAAAACTGCAATATCGACTGTGTTCTTACCGGAAACATCGGAATTCCCTCGTTTGATGTTATTGATGATATAAAGAAAGATACAAAGATAGTATTTGAGCTTTCATGTCATCAGCTTGAAAATATATCAGTTTCACCTGAGTTTTCACTGTTTCTGAATCTGTTTGAAGAACATCTGGATCATTACGGAACATTTGAAAAATATGCAGATGCAAAAAGAAACATATACAGACACCAGTCAGAGAACGGCATACTGATATGCAACAGTGAATTAAAACCATCATCGGATGAATATAAAGGAAAGACTGTTACGATCTCTCAGAACGACAGCAATGCTGATATTTATTCCGGAGATTCGACATTTGAATACAACGGAAAAACGATCAGCATACACGAAGAAAAAGTTAAGCTCGTCGGAAAACACAATTTTTATAATATTGCAGCAGCAGCTGCTGCATGCAACATCTCATGCGGAGTTTCATTTGAAAAAATACTTGATGCAGCTTCATCCTACTCCCCTCTTCCTCACAGACTTGAATTTGCAGGTGAATATAACGGCATAAAATACTACGACGATTCAATTTCCACAATATGCGAAGCTGCTATTCAGGCAGTCACAAGCTTAAAAGATGTAGACACGATAATAATAGGCGGAATGGACAGAGGTATTGATTATTCTTCACTTATTAAATTTCTTTCTGAATGCTCAGTCAGCAATATTATTCTCATGTCCGACTCCGGAAAGAGAATTTATAATGAAATAAAAGATAATTACACTGATATTCGCTTTTTAAACAAACTTTCAATAACTGACAAACTTGATAAAGCAGTCAAAATAGCAAAAGAAGTAACACAAAAGGGCAAAAAATGCGTTCTCTCTCCGGCAGCAGCAAGCTATAATGATTTTAAGAATTTTGAAGAACGCGGAGATGCATTTAAAAAACTGATAAGTGAAAATATTTAATTTTTTTCTTCATAAAAAGCTATGAAAACTAAAAAGCAGATTCCGGAAATCAAATGGAATCTGCTCTTTTAGTATATTGCATAATTTCTTATTGGAAAATATCAAATAAAGCAAACAGCCGGCTTCATCTGTCATACAGAAGCGTTACAGGCTGTTTCATAAACTGCCTTGCAGCCTGAAGCATCAAGCTGTGCGTAGCCTAATTTCCCGTTTCCAATCCCCAGCTTTTCTACAAGGACCGGGATATCTTCTTTTTTTGCTCCGAGTTCATCAAAGTTTACAGGCATACCAATATCATGAAGAAATCTTCTGAAAGCTTTTATTCCTTCAAGAGCTGTAATCTCAGGATGATCATAGTCCATTTCACAGTTCCATATTCTGACTGCAGATTTCACAAACCTATTCAGATCGTTTTTATAAACACACTCCATAAACGATGGCATAATAACCGCAAGACCGGCACCATGTGCACAGTCATAAAGACCTGACAGTTCATGTTCAAGCATATGACTGGTCCATTCCTGGCTTCTGCCTACACCAACAACATTTGTATGAGCAACGGTTCCTGCCCACATAATATTTGCTCTTGCCTGATAATTCCCGGGATCAGATATAACCACAGGAGCTTCTTTGATCATTGTTTTTAAAACTGCCTCACATAATCTGTCAGTAATCTCAACATCTTCAGTTCTGGTGAGGTATCTTTCATAAACATGAGCCATAATATCAGTTATTCCGCAGGCAGTCTGAAATGCAGGCAAAGTAAATGTGAGTTCAGGATCAAGAACTGAAAATTTCGGTCTTAAATGATCAGAACCCGTACCTCTTTTGATCATTCCGTCTTCCTTTGTTATAACAGAATCTCCGGAACCTTCACTTCCCGCTGCTGATATTGTCAGAACCGTTCCTACAGGAAGAGCAGATACTATTTCTGATTTTCCACAGTAAAAATCCCAGAAATCACCTGAATACTTTACTCCTGCAGCAATTGCTTTAGCACTGTCAATAACAGAACCGCCGCCTACAGCAAGAATAAAATCTATATTTTCTTTTCTGCATATATCTATACCTTCATAAACAAGCGTATCACGCGGATTTGGTTTAACTCCGCCAAATCTGATATATTTAACGTCATTTTCCTCAAGTGAGCTGCAGACTTTATCCAATAATCCTGACTTTTCAGCTGAACCTGATCCGAAATGAACCAAAACTTTTGAACCACCGTATTTTTTTACATATTTTCCTGTTTCACATTCTCTTTTACAGCCGAAAACGAACTCTGTCGGACTGTAGAAATTAAAATTATCCATAACATTTTTCTCTCTTTTCAAAAAATTTTTTTAATTATATCATTTTTTTTCAATATATGATATAATATATCTGTGAATTTATTGTAAAAATCTCTCGTGGAGGTCTGAAAATGCATAATCTGTTTGAACAAAGCGATTCATTGAATAAACCGTTTGAATGTTTTGATTTTAATGCAAATAAAGAAACATTTCCGGTAAAACCTCACTGGCACTATTTTATCGAAATAATTTTTGTAAGATCCGGAACAGCCGAAATCTATTCAGACGGTGAAAAATATCATGTAAAAGAAAACGAGATGCTTATTATTCACCCGCAGTCAGTGCATTCAATATACAGACAAAATGACAATGAACTTCTTTACAGTGTTTTTAAATTTGATATAAACAAGATAGCTTATAATTCCGGAACATATACTCCGAAGTTCAGAAATATTTTCAAAAGCGCCTATAAAAAGAAAATGCCGGTTCTGTTTTCCGGAGAACAAACTAATCATATGAACTGCAATGAGATATTTGACATATGTATCAATGAATGTCAGATGAGAAAATACGGATACACTCTGATAGTTACATCAAAGATCCGAGAGCTGCTCACGCTGATAGTCAGAAACTGGCTGTCACTCAACTTTTCAATTGATTCAGATGTTCTGAACGATGATAATGAATACAGCATAGACACGATCACAGAATACATTGATATACATCTTTGCGAAAACATTCAAGTTACTGACATAGCTGAAAAATGCAGACTCAGCTACTCATGCTTTGCAAAAAAATTCAGTCAGCTTTACAGTATGAGCTGCAAAAGCTATATAGAAATCATGAGAATATTTAAGGTCGAGGAATACTTGTTATTTACAGACTTCGACTTAAATTATATCAGTCAGGAAACAGGCTTTTCCGACTGCAGCCATATGATCAAAAGCTTTAAAAAATACAGAGGCTGCACACCAAAACAATTCAGGATAAACAGTAAAAATATTTAAAAAAAATGATGAAGCTTGAAAGCTTCATCATTTTTTTTGAAATATTAATTAAAATCATATTTCATTAATATCTCGAATCAATCTTCTTCTATTTTCTTCAACCTATCTGATTTTTCAGCCTTATCTGTCAAAATTAAAAGTAAATTCGATATAAGTTTTGAAAATCTATAATTATAATACTATAGGAAAGAAGATAATACTATAAAATTTCTCTTAATTAATAGAAAAAAACTTTACATTTTGATTTTACATAAATTATTTCTTCTTTGCTTTCTTTTTGGATTTTTCAATACCGGATTTTTTTCTCTTATTTAATTGAAAAATTCTAAATAGAATTACCGTAACCACAATAATGACCACAGAAATACAAATGATAATAAAGCAGCAGCGATTTTCTGCATCACCATCATACACTTCAATATTTTTAAAAACTTCATCATCATCAAAAGACTTTATATGATTTTCTCTGAATTTGAATTGTTCATCATCTTCAGAATTTTCCAAACTCAATGTTGTATCATTTTCTTTTGTTACCTTATCATCATCGTCATTATCAAATCCATAATCTACATCACCGGAAAAACTATAGATATTTTTATAATTATCAGCATCACTTTCAGAAACTGCAGAAGAATCGACAATTCTGATCGACGCATTTACACCGGTAAGGAAAGAAGAACCCGGATAAATATTGTTTCCGTCATTTATATCTATTCCGTAAGTATAATAATTATTGGAACTGTCATAAAAAGAAGAGTTAAAAGAAACTGTAAACTCGTCGCCTGCACTGAGCTGCTCAGGAAGAATAAATCCGACAGAAGTAAAACTGTTATTTTCAGTGTATATACTGTCAGCTGTAAACTGTCCTCTGAGTACCTGATTATCATCAGAAAGGAAATAGAAATCTATAGATGATATTCCGCTCTTCAGTTCAAAAGGATTTTCAGAAGGAGTCTGAGCAAACTGCAATCTTGGATCTTTTTCAACATTAAACAGAAGCTGTTTGAATCCCGGATTACCTGATATTGAAACAGGAACCTGTACTTTTCTGTCAGCTGAAATATTGTTGATATCCACTTCGACATTTTCAAGAGAAAGCTGAACGCCCTGCGGATCTGCCATTACTTTGTCATTATTAACAAACACAGAAAACATAAGTACTGCAGCTGAACATAAACAAGCTATTGAATTTTTAAAAAATAAACATTTCTTCATTTTTTCCATTCCTTTTCAAAATAATATACTATTAAAACTTTATCATAACAAAAGCGAGATCAATACGGTGAATTAAACTTACCTGCACGAAATGTATTTGAACTGTAAATTACAGAAAAAACATCTTCTGATTTAGAAATACCGTCAGCCTGCTGATAGGAAGATACAGCCTGAATCTCTGCTTCATTTTCCTTTCTTGAAATAACCTTGACCAGAACAGTGTCAATATAAGCAGAATTTACTTCGCAAGGATCCGAACATACCCATACTTTATCATCCTTTGAAAGATATAATGAGAATATATCCGATTTTTCATTAAAATATTTTTGATTAAAAACTGACATCCACTCAGAATAAATATCTTCAAAAGTATTGATTCTGCTGTCAGAAACCATATAAAATGTTTTATCATTTATCTCTGTGGTAACAGAAATATCAGTATCATAGACACATCCTGATTTGTATTTGTCAGTCACTGCAAGACACTGAACATACAGATCTCTTGCTGCGGACAAAATCTGATCATCAGTAAACTCATCAATTATATCATTATAATCATCTTCAGAACAAGTTGTTTCCACAGATTTTGTTTCAGTATCATTTCTCATACTGACTCCGGCACTCATTGGTCCCGAATCACAGCCCGATAAAAAGATCAAACAAATGAAAAAAGCAATAACAGCTCTTTTATTCATGACTCACCTCATTTAGGAAAAATTGCTGATATAATCCAGAACCGACTGTTTCGAAGCAGAAACATATCCCTGTATCATTCCGGATGTTCCTCCCCCTCTTCCTTCAAGGTTACTGTTTATTTCTTTTGAACGAACACGAAGGTCGGTCGAATTACTTGCAATAATATAGTTGAAGCCGGATTCTTTTGGCCAGAAAACAGCAAATACACCTTTGCATTTTGAAATATTTTCATTGATAAGCATTCGTATAAAACCCGGATCGTCAAATTCTTCAAAAAGACAAATATTTGAATCAGAAGGCAATATCATATCCGATCTTGCTTTAAGTAAATACTGTTTCAATTCAGCCTTTTCGGATTTAAGGGAATTGATCTCGTCCTTCAGCCCCATAACCGCATTGAAAGAATCATCATGCGAAACAGAAAGCAGAGCCGATATCCTCTTGGTATTATCATATCTTATTCTGTAATCATCAAGAGCATCAGAACCACAGACCAGATGCAGTCTTGTACCGCCTTTGTATCGTTCACAGGAGATTATCTTTATAATACCTATTTCACCTGTACGCATAACGTGAGGAGCACAGCATGCACAGCGATCATATCCCTCTATTGTAACGATCCTGATATTTTCTTTCAGTTCAAGTTTGCTTCTGAATGACAGCTCCTTCAGTGTTTCAGGATCCGGATATGTACAAATAATATTTACATTTTCATACACAGCTCTGTTGGCAAGCAGTTCAATTCGTTCAATATCTTCAGTTGAAAGCTCACCGCTGATATCAACAGTCACATCATCAGAAAGTCTGAATCCGACATTATCGAATCCATACAGAGTATGAATAAGTCCTGATACTATATGCTCACCTGAATGATTTTGCATTTTTCTGAAACGTTCTTCTTTATTTATAATTCCGGTAACTACAGAATCTGTTTCCAGACGGGTATCAGTATAATGAATTATCTGTCCGTCAGATTCTCTAACATCAAAAACAACAGCATCACCCATCGTTCCTGTGTCTGATTTTTGTCCTCCACCCTCAGGAAAAAAAGCAGTCCTGTCAAGTATAACCGCAAAACTCCCGTCCTTTTCAGGAGAACATGAAAGCACCCGGGCTTCAAAAGTCATAATATATGCATCTTTATCATAAAGTTTTTCTGTCATTTCATAACTCCCTGTAAAATACATTACAAAAACTATTATACCATATCTTTATGGAACATGCAAGAATAACTTTATCTTAATTTTTCAAATTATTATTGACAATTTGTTACACTTATAGTATAATAATCATATGCTACTTTTGTTTTTAGGTAGTATTTATAAATTAAGAGCAAAAACAGGAGGATATTATTATGGCAATCAGTTTACAGAAGGGTCAGAAAATTGACCTTACAAAAACAAATCCGGGTTTATCAAAAGTACTCGTAGGTCTTGGATGGGACACAAACAAATATGACGGCGGTTCAGATTTCGATCTTGATGCTGCAGCGTTTATGATTGACGCAAACGGAAAAGCACCAAACGAAAAGAATTTTATATTCTACGGAAATCTTCAGTCAACATGCGGTTCTGTTCAGCACATGGGAGATAACCTCACAGGTGCAGGTGATGGTGACGATGAACAGATCATTATCGACCTTTCAAAAGTTCCTGCAGAGATCGACAAGATAGATTTTACAGTTACAATTTACGATGCCGATGCAAGAAAGCAGAATTTCGGTCAGGTATCAAATGCATTTATCAGAATAGTTGATGAAGCTTCAGGTACAGAGCTTATTCGTTATGATCTTTGCGAAGATTTCTCAATTGAAACAGCTCTTGTAGTTGGTGAACTTTACAGAAACGGAAGCGAATGGAAATTCTGCGCAGTCGGAAGCGGCTTCCAGGGCGGTCTCGCTGCTCTCTGTGCAAACTACGGTTTGAATGCAGGCTGATAACAGTAAATTTTAGATTTAGATTTAAAACAAAAAAACTGACGTATTTTTACGTCAGTTTTTTTTTGCCGATTTGTTGATTTTTGTCAATATCCGTATATCCTTATATAGTCACATTCATATGTTGTCTCATCTCCGACATTGTCTGTCGGCTCCTCAGCCCAGCCTCCGACTCCGAGATTCAGTATAAGATACATATTTTTCTGATTGTTAATATAAGCCTGGTCCTCTATTGATTTAACAAGTATATCATCAATATAATAATTTATATATGTATCGCCCCAATCAAGAGCATATGTATGAAATTCCTGCTGGAAAAATGAAGCCGATCTGTCGATCCACCATCCTGCTCCGCCGTCACCATTTTCTCTTGATGAATCCTGACGGTGAATTCCGACATATATTTTTTCAGGTGTATTGCTGAGATATTCAAAAATATCAATTTCAGGAGGCCAGCTGTTGTTTCCGTTAAGCCAGAAAGCAGGCCAGAAACCGCTTTTGTCAGGCATCTTAAATCTGCCCTCCATGTACAGATTACCGCTTAAAGGATATTTGCTGAACGGCAAATGAACAACCCCTGTGATATGAGAATACTTTCTCCATTTCTTCTCCCCTATGTTGTCCGTATAACCTGTCTCACCCTTGTCGTCCTTGATCCAGTCGTCATCAGCGACTCTTTTTGCTGTCAGAACCAGTTTGCCGTTCTTTACTTCAACCTGAGATTTTCTGACAACTGCACTGTAATTATGATGATCAGCCCATGGATAACTATACGCCCAGACATCCGTGTTAAGTGAATTCCCATCAAACTCATCATCAAGGATCACATTCTTTTCACTTCTTACAAGGAAAGAAGCATGACTCTTTCTTGTATCAGACGATACATTTGAGATAAAAAATTCATTATACAGATTTGAAAGATATCTTCCGGGAAGACCGTAAGCCTGATAGCTCGTACCTTCTTCAAGACCCTTTGTTTTAATAAATGACGCATTTTTTCTGAATTCTGCAGTTCCGTCGTCCTTCATCAGAACGATCTCACTGCCGCCGTATTTTCTGCAAAGATAATAACCGGGTTCGCTTTGGGATTCAAGACTTACCGTATCATTTCCCATAAACCCTGTTTTCTCAAGAAAACGTGCATCAGACAAAGGAGACACATTTCTTGATTTTATCAGTTTTCCATCTGATACTCTCATAAAGCTTCCATGATTGGTAGGTGATTCAAATCTGACATAGCTTTCATCTGCAGACAAAGCAGATGCATTATCCGGTTGTTCTCCTCCGCTTTCAACGACCAGTTTCGGAGGATTTTGTGATTCTCTGGAATTGAATAAAGCAAGATTGCTAACTGCATCAGAATTATTATCATGATCGCAATATAAAACAAAGTTAAACTCAGATGCATCAGGATTTTCTCTTACAACATCCGTAACATCAAAAGAAATAACTGAGCCGACATCTTTTTCATGTTTTGTCACGACTACATCACACAAACCATAATTTGAAGGAACTGATTCATATCCGGGCGGATCCGATTCATTCCAGCCGCTGCTGCAGGCAGCCAGTTTGACTTCACAGTTACCGTTGGATGTCCTGTCAAGTCGAAGCTGGACCTCAGCTTTTTTTACATCTTTGATGTCAAGCTCATCAGCTTTAAACTTAATATATACGTTTCTTCTTTTGGCAGCATTAAACCCTGCAACGTTAATTATTCCTTCCTCCGTATCAAGTGATCCGTCTCCCCTGACACAGACATCATCTGAAGCTGTAACGGATGTCACAGTTTTCTGGTGGTATTCAACAGTAGTTCTTTCCGGCAATTGAGAAATTTTGCCGACTAAAAAATCTGACAGCATTACTGCATCCTTATAATTCACTATACCGTCATTGTTCAAATCATCTGAATCATCGGTATATGATTCACCATTCAGTTTGCTTTTCAAAGCGATAAGGTCTGTAATGTTAAGGTACTTGTCAGCACTTAAGCCATTAATACTGACCTCATCTGTTCTGCCTGAATTTAAAGAAACAGCTGAAATGCACATCAGCAAAGCCAGGCAGGATACCAATTTTTTATTCATATTTTCCACTTCTCCAGTCTTAAACACTATAAAAAAACTATTTTAACCTTTATCCATATTATATATAATACTAATATTTTTGTCAACAATATATATAAGTAACTATAAATTAATATAATAGAAAAATGTAAAAAAAAACTAATTTTTTTCAAAACAAGGATTGACAACTTCATACAATTAATGTATAATGAATTCATGGTTATGAAAAAGACCTTACTTTTTTTATTTTTTAATAGGAGGAATTATAATGAAGTCAACCGGAATCGTTAGAAAAATCGATGAATTAGGAAGAATCGTTCTCCCGATTGAATTAAGAAGAACACTTAACATCAGCGAAAAGGACAGTCTTGAAATATATGTTGATCAGGACGCTGTAATTCTTAAGAAATATAAATCATCCTGTATATTCTGCGGCAGCAATGAAAACCTTGTTGATTACAAAGGCAAAAGTGTTTGTCAGGAATGCATGAATGATTTAAAAAAATAAGCAATACAAAATAATTTAATATAATAAAAAAGCCTGCTTAAAAAGCAGGTTTTTTAAATATACAGGTGATAAAATGATAAAAGAAAATAAAGGCTTTGATATTCCGGGATTCACTTTTTTTGCGGAAAAAAACATATATACCGGAAGTATAACTGAAAACAGAACCAAATACTTCAACTACAAGATATATCCCGGAGAAAAGTTCAAAGTAACCATCTGGAAAGGTATGTTCTGTCTTTTAAAAACACCGGAAAACGATATTATTGAAACTGAACACGAATTCGAATTCACAAAAGAAGGTTTAAACGAACTTATTGAATGGCTGAAAGATCAGCAAAAAAAATCATTTGAAAATTACTCCTGATATCAGTTTGTTATATCGTAGATGGTTCTTCCAAATCTTTTCGGAAGCAAAAGATCTTTAAAGCAGTCAATAAAATAGTTATCTGTCATTCCTGAAATATAGTCAACTATAGTCCTTTTCAATGCATTTCCGCTCTTATGTGATTCTATATATGCAGGATCAAATTCATACAGATAATCCATATATATTTCTGAATATTCAAGATCATTCAGAGCATGTTCATAGTACTTTTCAAATATAGTCGTGAACATGTTCTGAATTTTTTTGTCCGTATCACTTATTGACGGATTTTTGTATATTTTCTCATAGTTAAAATCCATCAGTGCTTTCAAAGCATCAAATTTTTCTGAAGATATTTTCAGATATGGTTTATCAAAACTATTCTCAACAATATCTGTAATAAGTATATTTATGATAGAGCTGTTTGTGTTGCCAAATACAGATGTAATATTTTCAGGAATATCATCTCTTGAGATCAGCTTTAATGCTATTGCATCCTCAATATCTCTGCCTATATATGCTATAACATCGCTGATCCTGACAACACAGCCTTCAAGTGTCATCGGAACAAGCTTTTTACTGTAATCAAATTCATTAAAACAACCCTCGTATTCCTTTAAGAACTGTTCAAATGTTTTACTTGTATCCGGTTCATATCTGTCCTGAATTATTTCACCATTGTGTGCAAGTACTCCGTCAAGGACCTGAAGTGAAAGGTTCAGTCCCCTTCCTCTTCGTTCAAGTTCAAGCAAAAACTTTACGCTCTGAGCATTATGACAAAAATACCCGATATTGTTATCCATGCAGATCCTGTTCAGATATTTCTCACCCTCATGACCGTACGGAACATGACCAAGATCATGAGCAAGTGATATTGCTTCTATGAGGTCTTCATTTAAACTTAAGCATCTTCCGATCATTCGTGCTATCTTCGATACAAGCTGGACATGAAGAACACGATGTGTGATATGATCGTTTTCAAACATCGAAAAAACCTGAGTCTTATCTATATATCTGGTATATGCCTTGGAATGGATTATTCTGTCGGCATCATGGAAAAATGCCGGTCTTATACTTATCCTGTCCGGGACCTTTTCACTTTCAAGTCTTATACTTTCAGAGCTTTTGCAAGCATATTTACTTAAAGACCGTGATTCTTTTCTTCGTTCATTTTTAACTATTTCTGCAAATACTTTTTTCTGTTCTTCTGAATATGTTGTCAGATCCACTTAAATCACCGCCAAATATATTAATTATAGCAAAGTTGAAAGACCGTTTACTACAATATTCGGATCGTCAAGATCGATGATAAGACAGTTTCTTCCGTTAATTGAACTGGTTCTGAGTCTGGAAGCTGCATCTTTCTTAATATTTATAGTAACATCCGGAGTTACAACTACTGTTCTGTTATCTGTAATGTTTGCTGCTGTAAGATCAACATCCCCGACCAGAGTTTTGTATGCAGGCTCAAGTGCTTTTAATTTCTCATCACTTACTCCGGCTTCTGTCAGGATATGTTTAAGCTGCTTATCATTTATTGTCGCTGCTTCAGTTTCATTTTTGCTCAGGTCAACCACTTCCCTGATCTTTTCATTAACCTGAGTAATAACATTATAATTCAGTTCATCTGAAACAACAGCATTAAGCACATCATGAAAACTTGTTTTCTGCTTCTTTGCAGACATTGTAAACTCACAGTCAAGTATATTTTCAACTATAGAAATATTAGGCTTGTCATGTTTCTTAACAAAATACATTACATGATTTACATCAGGTGCTCTGTCTGAAAATACCGGATAAATAAATCCGTCTGAAGGTATCTTGCTGATGATCATGTCTTTGTTTTCCTTTTTCATGACAGTTCCTGTTTCTTCATCAAAGTAAAGTCCGACATCACTTGTATTCGCAGGACAAAAAGCAGTAATGATAAAATTATACTCCTCTGTGATATTATCTTCATCGTCATCATCATTTTTGTTTTTCTTCATTATACTATATGTACAATGCGCAGCGAGAAACGTAAATGACTGGGCATATTCAATATTTTCAGTAATTTTCGTAATAAGTCTGTCAACAGCCTCTTCATCCTTCATCTTAGTTTCTACTACATCATGAAGCATCTTCTGCGCACCATCATTTTCATATGAATCTCTTGGGAATTCGTATTCGATGAAGTTTTTTCCTATTGTACCGGTAAGTACTTTTCTCATCGTATCACGAATGACTTCACATTCTTCTTCAGGAAGCATGATCAGCGATTTTATATCCTTGTATTTTACGTTTTTCTCAGGATCTATGTAAACCTTTAATATCTGATTGACAGTAAAAAATCCGCTCTGATCTGTAAAATTCTTTTTTATCTCATTGAGTTCTTTTTTATTCATTGTGTTATTTTCCCTCTTTATTGAATTTGATTAATAAAATTAACGCTTTATTATTATAGCATAGTTTTCTATGTATAACAACAGTTAATTTATCATCTTATCAGAAATTAAGACCTGAATTTAAGATCCTGTCAAGTTCATCATAAAGATTTTGCACAAATATAGGCTTGGAAATATGTCCGTTCATGCCTGCTTCCCTGCATTCCTTTATATCCTCGTTAAATGCATTTGCTGTAACGGCAATTATCGGAATTGTTTTAGCAAAAGGCTTGTTTAATGCTCTTATTCTTCTCGACGCTTCATAACCGTCCATTACCGGCATCTGAATATCCATGAGAATAACATCATATGTATCGTCAGATGCATTTTGTATTTTCTCTACTGCTACCGTTCCGTCATTTGCAGTATCTACCAAAAAACCGGACTCAATGAGCAGCTCATATGCAATTTCACTGTTTAACTGATTGTCTTCAACAAGCAGCACCTTTTTTCCATTGAAATTATGATCGGCCTTTGGGACAGAATCGTAAATGTGACCATTGCAGTACTTCTGATAAGCATTATAAAAATCAGATGCAAAGACAGGCTTACTTATCATTCCTGTTACACCTGCTTTCAAAGCAGCATCTGTGATATCGGAAAGATAATATCCGGAAAGAAAAAACATCGGTTTAAACTCTTCCGAAATACAGAGAAGACTTCTGACTGTGTCTAAAAGATCTAAACATGGGATCGTTCTTTCCATAAGATAAAATTTGTAAGGATCTCCGAGACTATATGCTTTTCTTGCATTCTGAATTGCTTCTTCTGCACTTGTGCACCAGTCCGGACGCATCCCGAAATTTGATATCAGCTTCGATTCATTCCAGCAGGTCTCACCGTCTGAATCAATGATCAGACAGCGAACATTTTTTAGTTCAGGGATCATTCTGTTCATCTGAACTGTATCATCGATCCTGAATTCAAAAGTCATAGTAACATTTGTTCCTATATTTTCATGACTTTCAATATCTATTGTTCCGTTCATCATGTCAACTATGTTTTTGGTGATCGTCATACCAAGACCGGTTCCCTGAATTCCTGAAACTGTCGATGATTTCACCCGCGTGAACGGTTCATAGATCGTTCTTAAAAAGTCTTCACTCATTCCTGTTCCGTTGTCTTTTATACTGATAACATATTGTGCTGACTGTGAATTTGAAGACAGCTTTTCGCTCAGCTTCATTGATATCGTGCCGTATTCGTTTGTATATTTAACAGCATTTGACAAGATATTAATAAGGATCTGATTGATCCTCAGTTTGTCACAGAAAATATCTTCATGTATAATCTCAGATGAATCGATGGTAAAATGCATATGTTTTCTGTTTATATCATTCATAACAATATCCTTTATTGTATGAATAATATCAGAAAGATTCTCTTTCTTTTCGAAAATAGTCACTTTTCCTGATTCTATCTTTGACATATCAAGAATATCATTTATCAACGAAAGCAAATGATCGGATGACTGCCTTATTTTTTCAAGATAATCCCTGACCTGTTCCCGGTCATCAAGATGCGATGCTGCAAGTCCGGTAAAACCAATGATAGCATTCATCGGTGTACGAATATCATGAGACATGTTATTAAGAAATGTTGTTTTTGAACGGTTAGCCTGTTCAGCAGCAATCAATGCTTCCTGAAGAGCATTTTCCTTTTTCATTTTTTCCTTTACTTCTTCATCAACATTTACATAGCCGATAGCAGCCTTCAAAGGAAAACCGTTATCCTCTTCAAGACATACCAGAACAAGATCGCACCATTTGTATTCTCCATCAATAAGTCCGCGGAAACGAATACATGACTTCTTCTTGTTTCTTAATTCATCCCTGATATTCTCTTTTGATGTGAATTTCATCATCTGTTCTTTATAATCAGAATGACACATATAATTTATAATATCTCTCTGAACTTTTTCAAATCTGTTTCCGTCTTTTGTAAGTTCAGGATACCACGATGCAAGCTTTTCAGAAATAAAAAAAAGTCTGTAATCTTCATTCTGCAGATTCAGAAAATGAAGGATATCATATTCTCTTGCCAGTCCCTCTATTGCCTTGAGGTTATCCTCAAGAGTTCTCTGAACCGAAAGCTCGTTCTCAATAACATCTGTAATATCTGCCATACAGAGAATAACCTTCGTAGGATCATCATTTATCCTTATTATTTCAAATCTGAACGTTTTTTCAGTATTATCAAACACACAGGGACAATTAAATGATAATGATTTCTGACTTTTCAGCTGATCAATGATATAGCCAGCAGAGATCATTTTATTATACATTTCATTTCCGTTTGAAGGTCCAAACTTTTTTACATAGTATCCTATTACCTGTGAAAATGAATTATTGTTTCTAATTTCATCGGCAACTGAATGCTGTGTAGAAAAAGTGTGGATATAATCCCGCTTGAGATCAACATAATTTACAGTGATATAATTTCTCGCAAGCTGGCTGAATGTGTTATGCTCCTCTTCTATCTCGATCTTTCTTGCATACTCTTCATCAATATTATGATAACCGCATACTATTCCTATAAGCCCGTCTTTATTAAGAACCGGAACAAACTTCAGCTGATCAAAATGAATTGTTCCGGAATAAAGTGTTCTGAAAATGACAGAGTGATTTTTGTTGTCCTTTACATGCTCCATAACATATTCAAAACCGGTTTCCTCAATAAATTTTTCTCTGTCCTCAGAAATGATTAAATTATTTAACAGAAAACCTATAAAATCAGAAAATGAAAATGATTTTACAAGATTACTGTCAAATATCATATTTTCATCACACTTGTAAACAGTATATGAGTTGTTTAAAATATTTATATATGAGATGAATATATACTCCTCCGAAAGAGCGGAAATTACACTCAGCTCTTCAATCTTCTTAAGTTCATCAAAATATTCATTTGTCTTGTCCTGAAGGACAATTATAGTACCATTATGTCCTTCCGTCGTGATATATCTGAAATATTTTATCCTTATCCAGCGTATGGCACCTTCTTTTCTCTGTCTGAAAGTAATTGAATAGGTACCGTTTTTCATAAGTGCACTGTATATTTTATCACGGTCAAGCATGCTCATCAGATTATCCCTGTCTTCATCAATACAGATGCTTCTGATAAAATCATGATTTCTCTCAAAAGACGGACTGACATTGTATTCTGCAAAAAAACCGGTATACTCTTCTGTACATTTGAATAATTTCTGTTTACCTGTTTCAAAATCTACACTTAAAACCAGAAGAGCATCTGATGTCATAATATTTAAAATTTCACTGTACTCAGATATTTCCATGTTCTGAAAATGTATTACATCTGAAACATCCTGATGACATCCTTCCAGTCTTATCCCCTTGGTATAAACATAATTTCTGACACCGCCGCATCTGACATAGGTTTTACCCATAACAGGATGATTCCATTGATACTGCACCTCTGCATGAACGCCTGAGATCATTTTATTGACAGTTTCGTTGACAAGCTGATAGCTTTCAAGATCTACATTGTCATACCATGCATGATAAACCTGTTCCGGACTGAGATCATCCTTTACTCCCAGAAGATCGAGCATCGATTTGTCAGCATACATTCTGGGTTCACAGCCTTCATCTATCTCAAATGCCCAAAGACCTATTTTTGATTTTAAGAAAATATCATCAGAAATAGGAATACCCCCGAAATTCTGACCCATAGTCAATTCCCCCTATAATCATAAATTTCCCACATACACAAAAACCACAATGTTTTTGTCAAAATATCTTTTCAATCTGAATCTCTGTTGATCCTGTAATCATAAAAAATCACGAAATCAAATATATACTTCAATAATACTACAAATTATCAAATTTGTCAAATGAAATAATAAAAAACATAAATGCCGAAAAAATTTTGCGATAATAGACAAAATCCTTTCGGCATGAATTCAAAGCTCTGCTTTTAACAAGCAGAGGCGATTCGCAGAATCGGTTCCCGCTCAGTCGGAGATTGTACTCCGACTGTTTGGTCAGATAGAACCCGCCGCCTGCAGAGGCGGGGGATATCCTCTGTGTTGTTATATCTGCAATTAGTCAGCACCACCACCGCCGCATGAACTGCATGAACTGCATGATGAACATGACGAGCATGAAGAACATGAAGTACCTGATGACTGACTGTCCGGATATCTTCCATAATCCTCTTCGATTGCAGTACACATACAAAGCATAATGTCTTGAAAATCAAATAAATCACTGTCTGTTCAAAACTCTGTATTATTGATATTTCAACTGATGAGCATTTAATTCTTCTTTATTTAGCAACACCTTTATTGCCTAAATGATAAATCAATGCTATAATAAAAATATAACAACACAGAGGATATCCCCCGCCTCTGCAGGCGGCGGGAACCGATTCTACGAATCGCCTCTGCTTGTTAAAAGCAGAGCTTTGAAAACATTTTGTTAAACAACTACGCATCGGAGGGATAATTATTAAGAAGCGTGTTATTTTCCCTGTCTGTACGCTGATCGCTGCATTTTGTATCATAATTGTCTTGTTTTGTGTAACAAGAAACGATCATACCGGCATGACTCATATCACTGAACAAACTGAAAATCAAAAAGTACAAACAGAAACAACAAATGAACTAACATACACTTTTAAAACTGACACTTCTGCTTTTAAGACATCCTCAGGATTCGCTGCTGTCACAAATTGCCTTCCGGTTTCTTCATCTGCAGTCACAGAAATATTCACTGAAATTGAAGAGAACAACGCTGATCACACTATTCCTCTGAACACTGCTGTTCAGGATGATCAAAGCAGCAAAAAACTGAACGATTTTTTGCTGCTTTCCGGATTTCAGGCTGACAATTCAAAACAGATCATAACCGTACAGTCATCCTGCAGCGCATGTCATGTTTGTTTCTTTGACAACACGGATGATATTTGGAATATCATATGTGAAGCTGACGGGATCGTTGGAAAAAACGGTGTATCAGATAAAAGTATGGAGGGAGACTATAGAACTCCAAAAGGAAAGTTTTCTCTTGGATTTGCTTTTGGAACAGAAAACCTGGACGGTCTGTCAGTCGAATACAGAAAAATAAACGAAAACTGCTACTGGATCGACGACCCGGAATCTCCCCTATACAACACATGGATCGAAACAGACGAAATCACATGGAAAAGTGCAGAGCATATGGCAGATTATCCTGAATGCTACAAATATGGTGTTGTGATAAATTACAACATGGATCCTGTTGAAAAATACAAAGGTTCAGCGATTTTTCTGCATTGCATGAAAGATACCTTTACTGCCGGATGCGTAGGTGTTCCTGAAGACATGATGCTGACAGTAATTAACACTCTCGATCATTCCAAAAACCCGGTTATAATAATTATATAACAACACAAAGGATATCCTCCGCCTCTTTAGGCGGCGGGTTCTATCTGACCAAACAGTCGGAGTACAATCTCCGACTGAGCAGGAAACGATTCTAAGAATCGCCTCTGCTTGTTAAAAGCAGAGGCAATAAGGAGTATAAATATGAAAAAAATAGTGCTTGTTGAAGACGATGTTAAACTTAACAGCAGCCTTGTTACCGCACTCACCAACGAAGGCTACGAAGTGGAAAGTGCTTTTACAGTGAAGGAAGCAGAGGAAAAATATTCAGGTGCAGGTCTTATGATCCTTGATGTAATGCTTCCTGACGGAAACGGAATTGATCTCTGCAAAAAAATAAGAAGCCGCTCATCAAGGATACCCGTTATATTTCTTACTTCGTGCGATGAAGAACGTGAAATAGATGCAGGTTTCGAAATCGGAGCAGATGACTATATTACAAAACCTTTCCGGCTCCGTGAGCTTCTGATGAGAGTCAACGCAGTATTCAGGCGCTGTTATCCTGAAACTGAAGACACCAATCTGTCTGCACTCGAGCAAAATCTGCTGGACTACCTTATGCTTAATAAAGAGCAGTATGTTACCAGAGATCAGATACTTTCGCATCTGTGGGACTCAAAAGGAAATTTTGTAAATGACAACACACTGTCCGTCACAATAAGCAGACTCAGAGAAAAGCTGACAAACGGAAAGATCGTGACACGAAGAGGGATGGGATACAAATGGACGCAGCAGATAAATTCATAAATAACAAAGCTCCAAAAAAGCTCTTTGTTTACTACATAGTGTTCTTTGCACTTCTGTGTATCATAAGCTTTTGTATATCCCTGAAATGTGCCGAAAAGATTACTGTTATACACATACAGGAGCTGATAGATATAGATGAAGCATACCGTCATGATACAGGCTGTGAGGAAAGCCCAGGTAATTTAAACGGAATCAGTATCAACTCCGTTCCGGAATCATTTGACATCTATCACAGCACTCTGAAAACATTACTCATGGTTACAGTATCACTTTCATTTGCAGTCTGCACTATATGGTATATTTTAGCAACAAGATCTGTATTCTCCATATATACAGAGCTTGAAAATCTTACTGACGAAATAGAAGAGATAAAAGAAAACGGCGGTCCGTTAAAACATTCCTTCGGAGTTGAGCTTGACTGTATAAGAAGAACCTCAGATGCAGTTTCCGGTATAGGAGAGCGAATGTCCTATCTGACAGAAAAGCTGACTGCAGAACGGGATTTTTTAAAGGAGTTTCTTTCGGACTTTTCACATCAGTTAAAAACATCACTCGCAGTAATAAGACTTGACAACGATATGCTTGACAGTATGGACAACCTTACCGAAGAAAAAGCCATCGCACTTTCAAATGAAATAAATGAAAGCTGCGATGACATGGAATCGCTGATCTTTTCTGCACTAAAGCTTGCTAAGCTGAATGCGGGTGCAATAGTCTGTGAAATAAGCAAAGGAAATCTGTCCGACCTCTGCAAAAAAGCAGTATCAAAAGTCAGACCACTCCTTGACAAAAAAAATATAACAGTATTATGTGACTGTGATAAAGATGTTATATGGGATTTTGACAGCATATGGCTTTGTGAAGCTGTCGTAAATCTTATTAAAAATTCAGCCGATCATTCAAAATGTTCTGAAATAAAGATATCGCTGTCTGAAACCGCAGTCAGTGCAGTAATAACCATTCACGATAACGGAGTCGGTATTCCTCAGGCTTCCATTCCCGGATTATTTAAAAGATTTGGAAAAATAAGCAGAGAATCCGGAATGAATTCCGTAGGCATAGGAATGTCGATATCAGAAAAAATAATCAGGATCCACAATGGAGAAATACTTGTCTATTCGACAGAAGGCATAGAAACAACGTTCGAAATCGTACTTCTAAAAAGCACAAAATAATAAAATTCAGATGCTTTATCCCCTGCCTTCTTCAAATATCAGATAATAATGAAGTGTTTGAAAAAAATTCAAACACTTTTATTGTGTAACGCTCATGTAAGATTTGTTTATTAAACTGTTATTAAAGAAAAAAATATACACTCTAAAAGGAGGAAAAGCCATGGACTCACATATAATGCTGAAGGCAGAGCATCTTGTAAAAAAATATGGGAAAGGTGAAAACACAGTCACCGCACTTGACGATGTATCCATAGAAATATTAAAAGGAGAATTTGTTTCCGTTACAGGAGAAAGCGGCAGTGGAAAAACAACGCTGCTAAATATACTTGGTTCACTTGACAAGCCTGATTCGGGTAATATCACAGTAAAAGGAAAAAGTCTTATCGGAATGACAGACCGAGAACTTTCTGCTTACAGGAGAAGAAAAACAGGGTTTATTTTTCAAAATTACAATCTTATCCCTGTTCTTAACGTTCTTGAAAACATAATGCTGCCACTTGATCTCGACAATGCCAAACCTGACAATAATTACCTGAATGAACTTCTTGAGATAACAGGATTAGCGGACAAAAAGAAAAGATTTCCTCACGAGCTCTCAGGTGGTCAGCAGCAAAGAGTTGCATTTGTAAGAGCACTCATTCACAAGCCTGAGATCATCTTCGCAGATGAACCTACCGGAAATCTTGACTATAAAACAAGCCGCGATATAATAGCAATTTTAAAAAACTCGGTAGTAAAATACAATCAGGCTCTTGTTCTTATCACACACGATCAGAGCATCTCCTCACAGGCAGATTCAATTTATGAAATGGATGACGGAAAAATCAGGCGAAACAGTTAATACAAACGATATACGGTAAATAAATTATTCTTTCCGTACATTCATCATTTTTTCGTACAGAAGTGCTGTCTTATCCGAAATGTCAATATCCTTATCTCTGATCTCGTTGATCAGTTCATTTACACTCTTGGACGGAGTATACTGATAACAGGACCAGAAAGCACTTTCATCCCAGCCCATATCTCTACAAAAATCATGAAATATCTTTTTCAGAGTCTTATTTTCAAACACGGTTTTCACCGATGTGTTTTCTCCAAATGAATACGGAGAGGAAACATCAAGGTAAAAGCGTGTTATTTCAGGAGCTTTTTCGGGATGTGAAGGGTCAGGAACAACAATATCATAGCTTCCCTCCTCAAGCGTCCATTCATTGAGATCTGCATCAAAAGAACGCAGCGAGTCAAATGATATGGAAAAATGAACATACCGCTCTTCACCGTACTCAAGATATACTTTTTTAAATGCTTTCAATTCCATGAGCGGTTTTCTTAACGTTGAAAACAGATCAGAAATATATACCATTATTACCTGCGAACCCGGATACGGTCCGCAGTTTTTTATTTTTACATCAAATGAAATATCATTCTCTGTAACCAGGTTTTCCGGCCTGCCAATGATAAATTCAGAAAACGATAATCCGTATCCGAAACGATACAAAGGCTTTATCCCCTTCATATCATAATATCTGTACCCGACAAAAATTCCCTCACCATATAATGCAGAATATCCGTCTCCCGGAAAATTTATATACGTCGGACAGTCCTCATATTTTTGCGGGAAGCTGAGCGGAAGCTTTCCTGATGGATTTACTTTTCCTGAAAGAATGTCTGCAAGAGCCGCAGGACCCTGCATTCCTGTAATAAATGGACAGATAACTGCATTTACAGCTTTCATATCTATATCTGAAAGCATAACAGGTCCGCATACATTCAGTATGAGAACAGTCCTTAAAGCAGCACTTATCCGTTCATCTCTTTTTGTACCTTTGACAAGTCCTAGTCTTTGGAGCAAAAGATGATCTTCTCTCTTCAGAAGCATATCTTTTCTGTCGTTTCCTTCATTTCCTTCAGCAGTGCAGATTATAAAGACAACATCGGCATCAGACATATCATCCGTTATGGAAGAGTCTGAAAAACTCTTTAAAAGACATTCGGAAAAATTAACCTCCCTGTTTGTTATAACTCCTGCACTTCCGTTTCCACAGTACAGAAAATTATTGGCGCCGCTCCCCTTTACTGAAAACCGCCATGCTCTTTGTCTCAAAGGAAGCGTTCCGTCATTTTCGAGAAGCACCGTTCCCTGTGCAGCTGCAAAATAAGCTGCATCATCTGTCATTTCTCTGATAATTTCCTGATCTGAAGAACGCACTTTCTCTTTTTGGTTGTTTTTCTTTATCCAATTACTGAGTTCACATATTCGTAAAAATGCACCGTCAAGCTCTTCTTCTAAAAGATCACCGCTCTTAAGAGCATTTAATACAACATTTTTATCAGAAGGACCGGGCATTTTAAGATCGTTTCCTGCCTTTATCGAAGCGATCTGATCTGATACTGCATTCCAGTCTGAGATAACGACCGCTGATGATCTCCATTCATTCCTCAGCTTCTCAGTCAGAAGATACTTGTTTTCGGTACACAAAACCCCGTTTATGCTGTTATATGCGCTCATGATGGTGCGTGCATTTCCTTCAAGCATGCAGGCTCTGAAGCCTGGCAGATATATTTCCTCCAAAGCTCTCTGAGAAATGATCTCATTTATACCAACCCTGTTGGTTTCCTGATTGTTACATGCAAAATGCTTTACATTTGCAGCGACTCCCATTTCCTGTACGCCTTTAACAAGGTATGGCGCAAGTTCGAAAACAAGATAGGGATCCTCCGAATACCCCTCAAAAAGACGTCCTGCGAGCGGGTCACGGTGAATATTTATATTTGGTGTTCCAAGAAGGATATCAACTCCGAAGACAAGAGCCTCTGTTCCGAGAGCAAGACCAACTCTGTAAACAGCATCCGGATCCCATGTCGCACCTAAAAGGATTCCGGGAGGAAAACATCCCGGTGCATATTCCGTTATACAGCATTTTTCATGAAGCTTAGCCTTTATAAGCCTGTGAAGTTCCTTTTCTTTATCATTCAGTTTCTCTTCATGATAAAAATTTTTTATAACATTGTTAAGAGTACTTCTCCTGTACTTTTTCATCATTTCAGTATCTGTTTCATAAAAATCTCCGAACAGCTGCTCAAAATTGATCCCTGTTCCGCCGTCAAGCAGCTGTAATGTTCCGCTGTTTGCGGACAATGGATCAAACATTTTGAAAAACGATACTCCGTTTACCGTTTGGGCTTTTTTTTCAATATCCGTTTCTGAAGAAAACGATCCGCTCATAGTCCACCTTCCTTATAAAAATAATTAAATTTATCCGTTTTTTCTCTAATTATCATTACTAACTGATCGCATAATCGTATATTTATTATATCATAAGTCTCTATCCCGAACAAGCAAAACTGAATAATGACATAAAAACGAAAAATATGACCACAGTCATATCATTTATATGACTGCAGTCACTATTTTTTATGACATTTAAGAACTTACTTTGAACTTGAAGAAGGCTATTCCCTTTCAGATTTAAGTATTGCAATAAATAAAGACTCTGAGGAATATACTGATTAAGACCATGTGCAAAGCAATATTGGGATATAACGATAAAGCTAAAGAATACATTAATATGATTCAGGAATAAAACATCTCTTTTATTTATCCCCCTTATACATAAAACAAGATCAAAACAGCAAACGCATTTATCACATACCTGTGCTGCAGAATAATTTAAATAAAAAAACATATTGACAAAACATACATCATATGGTATAATAACACATGTTGTTCATAATAAACGCCGGTGTGATGGAATTGGCAGACGTGTTGGACTCAAAATCCAATGATAGCAATATCGTGCGGGTTCGACCCCCGCCACCGGCACCATAGATCGCAAGTTTTCTTCATGAGGACTTGCGATTTTTTATATCCTCATTATCAGTTAATGATTGTTCCTCAGTTACACCGCCAAGAGCTTTTGCAATCGTTTCAGCCGATGCGTAGTATGCAGCAATATTTACAACAAGCTCTAACCTGTCCCCATTATACGATGCAGACTGAGATAGATGATCTGAAAGTCAAGCTGGGTGTTCTGCGAAAATACCGCAAGCGTAAAAAGAATTGGGATTTGGAGTGATTATTTGGATTTATGATCCCTGATATAGCATCTATACGCTTCTTTCCAGTTACGAAACTCTTTTCTGTAATATTCAAATACTCTATGATTCCACCTGTCAGCATTGCAGTGAGAGGTATCAAACCATTTGCGCCGAAATTCATCTCGTGTGTATTTTTGCTCAACCCAAGCGTAATCACTTATATCCCAGGAACAGTAATACTTTCTATACTGTTTTCCGTTTGGAACATCAGCAGCTCTCCGTACAGCAGCAGATGCTTGTCTTTTACCAAATCTGCTGTTTTGCTCTTTGATGTGAACTACTTTACTCTTTCTATGCTTATAGCTTCTGCTCATAAGCCGACACCTCCTTGAATAATCGCAATCAGCTATGATTTTTCCTGTATTCTTCCAAAGCCGTGAGCAACAGCTTATTCACGCTCATCCCCTGAGATTCCGCATAAGCTTTGATCTTCTCACGCTCTCCCTTCGGGACATTCACACGGATATAATCGTAATGCCCTTTGAGGTATTCGGTGTTCGGAGCTGATTTTTTACGCTTTTGTTTCGGCGTACATTCCTTGCAGTATTTCTGCGAGCCGGATGTCACGGTGAAGGTCTTTTTGCAGATCGGACAAACCTGTTCGCTTCCGATTGCAACGGCTTCACCCGTCTGCTTCTTTTCCTTGTAAGCTTTATTTCGCATGACTTGTGCCTTATCACGGCAGTAAATACAATATTTTGCTCGGTTTGAAGCTGTCTGGAACTCCATTCCGCACAGTTCACATTTACGGGTAAACAAGCTCATTCCCCCTCATTATGTTCTTTACACCTATTCTATCAGATGTTGGGTGCAAAGTCAAGCATAATCTGAGAATTATGCAAATTTCACTGGGGAAACATGAAAATCTGGGCGCTGATTGCTGCGCTCCTACAAAATCAATGAGCTTGATACCAAAGTCACGGACGCTGTGAACCGACAGACAGAGCTTCTGATGCAGTCGAGCCGTGACTATCAGGCTGCGGTTATGTCAGGGCATGGAGCATCTCTCTGTGAGTTACTACTATTTATGCCTTAATTTTGAATTTGTGTTTGTTTTATAGTTGACTTCCACTGTTAATGTTGATTGTTTGGTATTCTCAACTTATTATTCCTGTCTCTGATTCATTAAAGTTATTGTATTATCTTCCTTTTTACCTGTTGTTGAATTCGCACTAATAATAATTCGCAGTATAGAATTTATCCGCAAAAAATTTATTGAGCCTATTGCAATTTTCAAAAAAATTGTGAAATACTCAACATAAAGAATTGGCTAATTTAGGTCAAAGCAAAAAACAATATGTTATTTATATAATCTTTAAGATAAGGAGTTAATAATATGACTCCAGACGAAGCTGCTCAGCTTTATAATATTGAACAGCGCAAATATTATGAGTTTTGCGAGTATATTCTGTCTTATCAGAATAAAATAGGAGAATATCAATCTGAACGTCAGAATAAATGCGTTCAAGTGTTGTCAGCGTTAATGGTGAAGATTTATTCGTTGAAGAGCATAATATTGAGTTGACAGAAGAGCCTGTTGAGGTGTATAATTTCAATGTCGATGATGCACATACTTGTTTTGTCGGTGAAAATGCTGTTTGGGTGCATAATGCAGAAGGATGTGGAATTCAAGAAAATGGTCACGTTGACGCAGAAAAAATTGCAGAAAATCCTAGTGAATTTACAGGAAAAGATATAGATGATTATGCATGCGAAATGGAAACAGCGGGGTATGAGTTTGAAATAAAAAAATCTACTCGTTCACGTAGTGGAGCTCAAAAAATTGTGGTAGAAAACAATTCTGCGGAAAGAAATATATCTCAATTACAGGTCTCACCAGGAGGTGGAAGACATGGTTCAGAGCCGTATGTGAAAATAAGTACAACAGATCAAGGAATCATAGAAGTTGTAACTGGTTCAGAATCGTTATATAGAACAGATGGCGTAGAAACTGCAAAGATTATTTTTACGGAGAGATAATTATGATAGATAAAAATGCACCGATTATTCCATATCAAGAAATGGGTGGAGTAAAGCTTTATTCGTCGTTAGATGAGCTTTCTAATATTCTATGCAAGTATGAAAAAGTTGTTTTGAATGATACTTGGATTAGATATGATATAAGTAATATAATGTCAATGTTTTTTCATAGAGGAAATAATAAATTGTTTAAAATGACTACTATGAAAGAGTACAGTGGTAGGCTTTTTGATAAAATAACTGTAGAAACTACAGAAAAAGAACTTATTGAGATTGACGATTCATTTGTATATGATGAGTTTGAAGAAGTTTGGGAGTCGAAAAAAGGAATATTTATTGAAACTGATCCGCAAACACACAAAGCTACTTGGATAAGTGTATACATTATGGAATTAGATGACAATAATTTCGAAGAAGCTAAGTGGTAATTAGCGTATCAGGTCAATTCATCTTCTAATAACCCGATAACAGAACTGAACAACAAAATGCACCAAAGCGATGTATACAATAAGTTCCAGATGGGTGTCAGCTTGGTATCTTTATATTGTTGCCTTTACGGGCGCACGTTCCAGATCAGCCGGTCGCCAGGGGATGTCAAGGTCATGGACGGCAATAAGCTTCTTCTGTACGTTAGTTCCTGTGCCCATTTTGGCGGTTGAACTTACAAACAGGGATTACGAACTATGAAATACAGCAATGTCAGAGTAAGCGTCAAATAGAATGCGTCTTTCTAAAGCAAAATTCATATGATATAATAAAAAATTGTGCTGACAATGACTTAATAAAAAAATCATTGTCAGCACTTTTTTATTTAAAGATAGCTATAGAATTAACAAAATACTTTT
>JAZUJY010000075.1:0-8413 GCA_045643005.1 Oscillospiraceae bacterium
GCCTTAATGCAGAACTTGAAATAGTTGAATTTGGCAATGATGATATTATTGCAACTTCAAATACCGGCAATACAGATGATAACGGTAATATTAATCTGCCATGGTTTGATTAAGCCAATAATTCACTGTATCAGCTTTTAGAGAAATTTCAATAACTTCAGGCAAAACGACCTCTGAGATCAATGTTATCAGAGGTCGTTATATTTTTTTTCACTAACAGAAAACATCATAAAATCTGTTGCGTTTTTAATAAAAATGTGCTATAATGTAACAAGGGTTTGATAACATTACACTAAAAAAGTAAAACTTGATTGCAAATAAATATTAATAGAATGATTTTAGAATTCACTTGAAAGGAAAAAGAAAATGATTATTAAAATTATCAGTAATCCATACACAAGACAAATTAAGTTTCTTAGCTATAAAGAACAAACTGATCAGTGGGAAGATATAAAAGTAAGTAATGTGAACAGCAAGTTGAGGGAAGATGAATCAGGACGCAATTTCCTTCCTTTTCATATTAAAGAAATAATAGATACGATAATTGCTGAATACTATGTTACAGATCAGAAAATCAGTATACAGTTTGAAGGCACAAAGGATGAATATGCAGAAGTTGAGAATGTTTGCAATGAGGAAGACGTGAAAGACAAAATAGAACTTTCAAGAACAAATACAATTCTGGAAAATGCAAGGATTATTTTTTCTCCGATAAAAGAGATATTTTCAAGGGTGCAGCCTGTTATTGAAAAGATAGTAAAAGATGATGTCAATGTTTGCAAGGACCTGAATAAAGTGTCAGATGCACTCAGGGATATTATCCCGATATGCGTATTCGGAAACTATAGTGCCGGAAAATCCACGTTTATCAATGCACTTATAGGCGGCGAAGTATTGCCAAGCGGCGGTGATCCTGTAACCGCAAAAGTATATAAGATAGAGCGTTCAAAGTTTGATGATAACGCTAAAATCAGGTTTGCATACAAAAAACAAAAATTTGAAATCCTTTTTGAAGGAAGCAATTATCGCTTACTGGAAGGCAATACCGAAAATGAACTAATTCAAAGCATATTTGCTGCTTTTGACGATAATAGTACAACTAACCTGAATACTATGGTGAATATTGCTCTTGGGCTTATTAACGGTTACGAAAAGAAAGAGAAAGACGAAATTATAATGAGCAATGTGATTGAACTTGAAATACCTTTCCTGAAAAATGGTATTTTAGGTCAGTCATATAATAATTTTGTGATTTTTGATACTCCAGGTTCAAATTCAGAATCAAATACCGAGCATACAATGGTATTGGCTGAAGCATTAGAAGGATTTTCAAATGGTATTCCTGTCTGGGTATCTACGTATGAATCCATTGACAGTACAGATAATGCAAGCTTATGCGAGAAAATATTAAATATCAAAGCACTTGACAAGCGTTTTACTATGATAATTCTCAATAAAGCAGATGGTTCAGACCTGGGCGAAAGAGGATTTTCAGCGAAAAAGGAACGTGAGATCCTTGAATACAGTTCAGTTGAAAAAATGTATGCAAGCGGTATCTATTTTGTTTCTTCTATAATGGGATTGGGTGCTAAAAATGACGGAACATTAGCTGATAAGCATTACCGCAAAATATATCGTTCGCAGCAGGAAATGTACAGTGATCCTGATGATGAAGATTATGCAACATTGTATGCATACAATATTATGCCGCCCCAGATAAAGAAAAAAGTCATTGAATATTCAGAAAACTGTCCTGACATTATCTATGCTAACAGCGGTCTTTATTGTGTTGAGCAGGAAATGGAAAACTTTGCAAGCAAACACGCTGCATATAACAAATGTCAGATGGTATTTATGTTCTTACAGCAGGTTATTGCTGAAACAGACCGAAGAATCGTGGATAAAACTGAAAATTTAAAGCGTACCCGTGAAGCACGGCGCAGAGAACTTGAAAGTGCAAAAGCACTTTTGATAGATAATCTGAATAAGACTGCTGCTGATTCAGAATATGAGTTTGACAGGGCATCACAAAATTTCGTAAAGTCCTATATTTTAACTGAGCTGAACTATAACTATGAAGCTGAAGAACTTGAAAAAATCAGCAAACAACTGCATGGCGAAAATGTTGAAGAACATAATTTTTCTGTGCAGGAACAAGGTTATGAAAGTTCAAAAACAAAGATGTCTGAAAATACAATGAGAAATGTAAAAGGCATTTTCAGCGGTGAAGGCAAATTACGTGAAAAACTTGAAAAAGTGAAATCCGACTTTGTACGTGATTATAATGCTCTGAAAGAAAGCAGAGATGAAAGAGCTACTGCCGAGAAAGAAATCGACAAAGAAACATCGGATATGCTCCTTAAAATTGTTGTGGAAAAGTATAAGGAGAGCGTTCTTCTTGCACAGGAAATGCTTGGTTATAATATCAGACATCATTGGAAAGCAAATGCTGAATCACTAAAGAATATACTGATAAAAATTATCACAGGTTCAGATGCCTTGTCTTCAGAACAAAGAGGTACACTTTCAAATATTATCATGAACTATCAGATACTGACATTTAATGATGATGCTGAGAATGTCTTTATTAAAACCAAATTTTTAAGAGGAAAAGTATTCGGCTTCAGCCTGATAGATGACGAAAAATTAAATATCCGCAAGCTGACTCGCAGTTATAATGACAGAATATCAAAGTCTGTATCCGAAATAGCTGCTGAGATGAATGCAAGCTGCTACAGCAGTTTCAAATTGTGGAAAAGCAACCTTTCTACAGTAATTGAAGCAAATATCACTGAGTACAATCCTCAGCTCAGGGATATGTCCGATATGATAAAAGAGGAAACCGAAAAAATAGCCGAACTTGAAGAAAACCAGTTGTTGATACAACAGTCGCTGAAAGCAATCAAAGAATTAATGTCATGGAAAAATGCTGAATAACAGGAGGCTAATATGGGAATAAAAAATGTTGTACGCAGAATAGGAAACAGCGCAGGAAACAAAGTGGCAAGGCTTGCAGCTCTCAGTTCTGAACAGGTCGAGGAAATTCAGCTCAAACGTGAAGAATACCTTCTTGAAAAGCCTGATCCGCATGATGAACTTGCTGTAGACATGACATGGCGCATGATGGCGGCAAGCAGTATAGAAATATTCAATGCATATCTGCCGCAAATTAAAGAATTGTATCTTCCTGTTCAGGAAACTGCTGAATATCCTGAAATATTCAGCCCTGACCATAATATCCGCTACTTCAATATCACTAAATGGGTACAGGATAAGAAAGAAAATTCTCTTGAAAAGCTTGTAAATGTATATGCTGTTTTATCAAATGAAAGCTGCAATATCGCTCTGGTATTCAACAGAACACAAAAAGGTACGAATGTTTATCTTGCTGTTGTCAATACAAGCAATGACGATAATAATGTCAATATCAATTCTTATAAAAACAGGCTGATCGAGGCTATCCGTGGCAATTTTCCCGGTGCTGAATGGAAAGACGAAGGAATGGGTGTGCTTCCCTGTTTGGATAACGAAAGACCGTATTCTGTGGCAACAGCATCAAATATACCGACTGAAAAATCAGAAAAGTTCATCAGTCAGACAATTGAAAAACTGTTGGACGGCATTATTCCAACAGAAAAGAAAAAAGAATACACTATTGTTCTGCTTGCTACGCCTATTCTGGACGTTGAAGCAAGAAAAGAGAAACTATGTGATTTTTATTCAGGTATGGCACCGTATGCTTCATGGCAGACAAACTTTACATATACCGAAAGTGAAGCTAAGGGCGCATCGGCTACTGTCGGCGTAAATGTCGGTGCAAGTGCAGGCATACAAAACGGTAAAAACAATTCAATAACAGATACTGATTCGCAGACTGAAAATGAATCAACAACAAATACTGACTCAAATTCAGATTCCCTTTCAACAGGTGAAACTTCTGCCGAATCAAACAGTGAAGCTCATACTGACGGTACAAGTGACAGTGATACTGTAAATGAAAGTTCTGCACATACAGACGGTTCTAATGCAACACATACCTATAATGAGGGCAGCAGTGATTCGCTTGGAGTGAATACAAGTATAACCGAAGGTGCTAATATGTCTGTATCAAGTTCTGCTGGAATACCTAATGTTGCATCTGTTTCTGGGACTGTTGGTACACATACTGATGTAACAATGGGTGCTTCGTATAGTCATGGCTGGAACAGAGGAACATCCGATGCAACAGGTACATCAATATCTGATACTCTTACTAAAGGCACTGCAAGAACACTCGGAAAAAATGCAGCCGACACAATAACAAAAGGAATAACAAGTACCATTTCAAAAACAGTTGCAAAGACTACAGGCACATCAATTGCAAATACACTTGGCAAAGCAGTAACAAAAGCAATGGCTTCAACATCGGGCGTTTCAAAAGCAACAAGCTTTGGTGCAAATTTCGGGGCTAATTTTGCACGTTCTTCAACCGTTACTGCAATAATCGGAAAAAATGAAGGAATAACACAGAATTTCACAAATTTCAATATCAAACACGCTCTGGAACTGCTCGAAAATCAGATGAAAAGGTTAGAACAGAGTTCGGCTCTTGGAATGTGGGATTTCGCCGCTTACGTTCTTAGTGAGGATTTTGACGCTGCAAATAATGTTGCACATTCTTACCTTGCTTTAACTCTTGGTGAGAATTCCTATATGTCAAAATCTGCTGTTAATGCATGGAAAGGCTGTGTTGATGAAGAAAAAAATACTGCAAAAGAAATAGTGAAATATATCCGTCAGCTTCGTCATCCGATATTTGCTCTGAATAATGATTTTATAAAGGAGGACAGGGCTTATAATGCATATCCTTCCATTGTTACAGCCGCTACAAGTCTTTCAGGCAAAGAACTCGCATATTCACTTAATTTCCCACAGCGTTCCATTTCAGGACTGCCTGTGTTTGAGTGCGCTGAGTTTGGACGTAATATCGTAACTTATGATGAAATTACGGATGATAACCGCCAAATAGAACTTGGCTCTGTTTTTCATATGAACCATGAGGAAAATAACAGTGTCGATCTAAGAGTAAATTCTCTTGCATCACATACATTTATCACAGGTTCTACGGGTTCTGGTAAGTCAAATACTGTTTATCGGATTTTAGCAAAAACAATGAAAGAATATGCAAAATTCCTTGTAATAGAACCTGCAAAAGGTGAATACAAGCACGTTTTCGGAAATCGCAAAAATGTATCAGTTTACGGCACAAATCCTGATCTGTCAGCCCTTCTGCGAATTGATCCGTTTTCATTTCCAAAAGGTATACATATTTTAGAGCATCTTGACAGACTGGTTGAAATATTCAATGTATGCTGGCCTATGTATGCGGCAATGCCGGCTGTATTGAAAAATGCAATAGAAAAATCCTACGAGGACTGCGGCTGGAACTTAACAGAATCAGTTAATGAATACGGGGATAATTTTTATCCGCAGTTTTCTGATGTTGCAAGAAATGTAAAGCAGATCATTGACAGCAGTGAATTTGATTCGGAAAATAAAGGAGCATACAAAGGCTCACTGCTTACAAGACTGCACTCTCTTACAAACGGCATAAACGGACTCATTTTTACTGATGATGAACTGTCAATGGAAGAATTGTTTGATGAAAATGTTATTGTGGATCTGAGCCGTGTCGGTTCAGGCGAAACAAAATCACTTATCATGGGAATGCTTATACTGAAATTGCAGGAATACCGCATGACAACGGGAAAAATGAATGCTCCTCTTAATCATATAACTGTTCTTGAAGAAGCACATAATCTTTTAAAGAGAACTTCAACCGAACAGGTTTCAGAAGGTGCAAATCTGCTTGGCAAAAGTGTTGAAATGATCGCAAATGCCATTGCCGAAATGCGTACATACGGCGAAGGATTTATCATAGCCGATCAGGCACCCGGACTGCTTGATATGGCTGCGATAAGAAATACAAATACAAAAATCATTATGCGGCTTCCTGATATGGCAGACAGGGAACTTGTAGGCAAGGCGGCAAATCTCAATGATGATCAGATTGAAGAACTTGCAAAACTTCCGTGCGGTGTAGCTGCTGTATATCAGAATGAGTGGATTCAGCCTGTTCTTTGCAAGGTTCATAAGCATGAGGTCAAAGATTCAGTTTATGAATATCATCAAGAAAGGAAATCGTCTGCTTTGATAAATTCAAATAATGCTTTAAAAATTGCGGATATGTTAAGCAACGGAACAAAACTAAGCCATGAAACTATCCTTACGGAAATCGTTCCGCTTCTGCATGAAACTCAAATCAGTGCATCTGTAAAAACTGCGGTTATCAAGCATCTTGAAAATCCACAGGCAGAACCAAGAATGACAAAGCTTGCTCCTATTATGTCTGCGCTATTTCCGAGTGTCAGAAAAGCAGTCGTATCGGCGTACAAGGATAATCCTAATACTTATGAATGGACAAATTGTGCCGAGAAAGAACTGCTGAACACTCTGATGTGCGAAATCAATGATAAAACCCGACGAGATATTATTCAGGCTGTGATTACTGATTATGTATACAACGAACTCGGCAATCTGGCAGACTTGCAGAAATGGTCGGAAACAGGAGGTTTGAGATAATGGAAATCAGACCGATGAATGAAGTTAGTAAACCATCCGCTGAAAGTAATTCTTATGATCCCGATAAGAGAATCGATGTTAATCGAAATCAGGATAGTAAGAATAATACGGGATATGATCCTGATAAGAGGGTGGAAAAAAACGAAAATAGAATAGTTGAAGGCGGTGCTTATTCGGAAGTGAAAAAGAATTCAGATGGTGATACACATGAAGTAAACCATATGCCTTCTGATTCAGCGTCTTATCTTGAAACAAAAGATGGACCAGCCATAAAAATGGAAAAAGCTGACCATTTCAAAACTGCAAGCTGGGGGGCTTCAAAAGAAGCCAAAGAATATCGTGCGGAGCAAAAAAGACTAATTGATGAAGGAAAATTCCGGGAGGCACTTCAAATGGATATTGACGATATTCATGAAAAATTCGGTGACAAATATGATAATGCTATAGCAGAAATGCTTGTTTATGTAGACAAATTGGAATCGGAGGGAAAAATATAATGGTTATTAATGTAATTCTTTTGCAGGAAGTAAACGGAGTAAAATTTGGTGCTGTACGAAATGAGGTAAGAAGTGCTTTGGGAGATGCAACTGAATTCAGAAAAACACAATGCAGCAAAACAACAACAGATGATTTTGGATATTGTCATGTGTTCTATAATGAGAAGGATGAATTTGAAGCAATTGAGATTTTTGATTATGAAGATATAATAATTAATGGTGAATCGGTCGGTTCAAAAAGTGTTGAGTCTGTTATGGCAATGTTTGACGATGCTGTAGAAGAATGTGGATTTATAAGCTCAAAATACTCAGTAGGAGTTTATGCTCCTGATAACAATATTGAAAGTTTTTTGTTTGGATGTAAGGGCTACTATGATTAAAATTATTGATTTTATATTACATTTACAGCTGACAAAAAATATAAGGGCATCTCTAAAAACCCGTTTTGAGTAAAAAAAGCAGATAGGTACAGCAGATGCAAGAAAAGCCCTCGAAGGCGTGCTTTCACACTACAAGTGGGCTTGACGCAGCAGATGCTGTACCTAGCTGCTTTTTCTCAGAAGGTTTTTTTAGAGGTGCCCTTAATATACCCCAAATGATAGAAGGTATTATATGGGAAATATAATTACTTTTGATTACAAATCAAATAAATGCGAACAGCGCAGCTTGCACGTGAACTGGCAGTACAGCCGGAGATACACGAATTGCTCGGTTATGATCCAAATGAGGAGTATCTAATTGCGAAACTGTTCGACTTTGAAGCGCTTGTATCACGTATGACGGTGGACGATATCTCTCCGGAAGCCTTGCGTGAATAGCTTTCATATGCTAAAGAAGATGAACCGATTTACCGTGGCTATCCACAATGCCCGAAGCATGGCATATATCTTTCATGTTTTGGGTGCAAAGTCTGTATTGAGAATATCGGTGAATATCCGGTTACTGACGAATCTCTTGAGAAACTAAAAACATTCTGGTACGGTACTGCCGCAGAACAAGCTTTTGTTTCAGATGAGCAATAAAACAAAAAAGGCTGCTGATGCCGTGTGACCTTATCACACGATATCAGCAACCCTTATTATCATATTCACTTTTCCATGCTGATCGTCACACCGTATTTAAACCGGAACTCCAGTAAGTCCTCACAGACCTTGACGCTTTTCAGCAGTTCCTGAATACGATCCCGATTTTCTGCTGTTCCATAATAGCACATCCTATTGACAGCCGAAAAGTCACCATTTTCATATAACCACTGAAGAAATATTGACCGAATGGACGAAGTGATTTACTTTCTC
>JAZUJY010000076.1:0-9476 GCA_045643005.1 Oscillospiraceae bacterium
CAAACCGTCAAATTAAGTGATACAGAAAAAATTATATAAATTTCTCAAAAGCTCTTTACAAATCGCATTTGATATGGTATAATGTACACAGCCAAAGGGCTTTTGAAACAGCGGCAACAGGGTCTCGGTCTGCTGTTAAAACATATAGCAATCTCGTGTGATGAGATTGTGAAATTCAGTGATAGCCGTGTGAAATTTACAGTTAAATTATTTATGAGGGCTCTCAAACAACGAAAAATCGACTGTTTAGGAGACCCCCTACACCATAGGGTGATTGAAACTCCACGATTTGACTTATTGTTAACCCCTGAGTAGTTTAGGAGACCCCCTACACCATAGGGTGATTGAAACACAACCTTCTTTAATCTCTTCGGTGACTACGTTTAGGAGACCCCCTACACCATAGGGTGATTGAAACTGCATCTCTCTTAGGAATCTGCACTGGCTTAGTTTAGGAGACCCCCTACACCATAGGGTGATTGAAACGTTTATTGTTTTGCTGTTGAGTAACGTCTACTGCCGTTCAGTAGCCCCCCTACACCATAGGGTGATTGAAACTATTTTTTTCTTAGCCTGACAGAACTTATTCTGCTGTTTAGGAGACCCCCTACACCATAGGGTGATTGAAACTTGGCATACTTAGCCTCATACATTTTAGCGATAAGACCCCCTACACCATAGGGGAACAAATTTTTTTCGTCACAGGGCGTTTGTACAAAAAGAAAATCCTCACAAATGACTTTTATCGTCATCTGTGAGGATTGTTTCTTTTATATTCAGTTAAATCACAAGTCTCGGATCTATAATCGGCATCCACATAATATCACCTCTTTTCATTGTGGATTTTTGGGTTTGCTTACCAGTCAATGTCTATCCCGATATGAGGCATACTTTTCACTTCCTTTCGATATATTTTTCATTTGATCAGTCATTGTCTGTGTTGTCGTTGATTACTGTTACTACGTCTGTTACGAATGATGTTACTGCTGTTAAGATTGCGGATAAGATTTTTACGTCCATTTTATTCACCTCTTTTCATTGCGGATTTTTGTGTTTACTTACCAGTCAATATCTATCCCGATATGAGGCATACTTTTCACTTCCTTTCAGATTTTTTTCTTGTTCAGTTGTTGTCTGCTGTGTTGTCGAATACTACGTCATCGTTTACTGTAACTTTGATTTTTGCGTTGGTATCTTTGTTGTCTTTTGTAAGAATGTCTGTTACTGTGTCTGCGAATTTAAGTGCGATTTTTGTGATTGTGTCCTTCATTATTTTCACCACCTTCCTATTGGATTTTCTGTTTGTTTACCAGTCAATAGATATTTCGATATGAGGCATACTTTTCACTTCCTTTCATTTGATCAGTCTTTTTTAGTCTTGTCGATTATGTCAACTACTGTTGTGACGAGTGTTGCTGCTGCTGTGAGGAGGGCTGCTATTGTCTTAGGATTCATTTACATTCACCTCTTTTCATTTTAGCCTTAAATTTTATTTTTACTTAAAAATTATTTTGATAGCGATTTTTATTGCCTTTATAGCCATCTCGTTCACTTCCTTACACTTTATAATAGCATTACAAGTGCCTTGATTAAGTGATACTCTGAAAGTTTTTTGTATTTTTTCTGTGTTGTTTATCGTCTTACACTTTATGATAGATTTACAGAACGTCAAATTAAGTGATACAGAAAAAATTATATATTTTTTCAAAAACTCTTTACAAATCGCATTTGATATGGTATAATATACACAGCCAAAGGGCTTTTGAAACAGCGGCAACAGGGTCTCGGTCTGCTGTTAAAAGATATAGCAATCTCATGTGATGAGATTGTGAAATTCAGTGATAACTGTGTGAAATTTACAGTTAAATTATTTATGAGGGCTCTCAAACAACGAAAAATCGACTGTTTAGGAGACCCCCTACACCATAGGGTGATTGAAACATAATTGTGTTGTAAGTCGTTTGCATTCTTACTCAGTTTAGGGGACCCCCTACACCATAGGGAAACAAATTTTTTCGTCACAGGGCGTTTGTACAAAAAGAAAATCCTGTCATCAGATTTTTGATGACAGGATTTTTGCTTTCAAAAAAGAACGGCTCTGAAAAATCAAAGCCGTCCTTAAATATTATTTTCTTTTATCCTTTTTGTTTTGATTCATGTCTTTTCTTTTAACAGACGACATAAAGCCGCCAAATTTATTTGTATTTCCTGATGAATAAATGCTTGAAGGTCTTCGGTCATTTATGTTTCCACGACTCTGATTATTGTCTCTTTTTATCGGAACAACATTTTCGCCTTCCTTAATCTTTGCTATTCTCGCCGCATATCCCATTACATACTGCAAATCATTTATACTCAGCTTTTCAAGCTCTGTACGTTTTGTTTTTAGCTTTCGGCACCAATTCTGTATTCCTGTCTTATCCTTTCCTGATTTTCCAAACATATGCTTGATTGGCTCTATATTTTTCAAATCAGTACAGTACTCAACCAGTGAAAAAAAGCTTTCTGTAGTTTCTTTTTTGGATAATTTCATATTCAGAAGATATTTTGCCGCAAATTCATAAAAAGAAAACTCTTCAGAAGAAACGCCAAGGGTTTTCGATATATCAATTAATTCCTTATTTGTCATATTCATACCCCCACTCTGTTAATACTCTGTATTTCTTCCAGTTTCTTTATCTGAGCTTTGAATTTACTGCCATAACCATTTACATACTTTTTGATATATCCAGTTATGTCGCCATCATTGTACTCGCCTTTATTATCAATAAAGCGTAATTCAATACATTCAGAACGCATATCACCCATTCCCTGTGCCTTAAATCCGCCTATTTTGATAAGAATATTTCCATCAAGTCCAAGAGCAAAAACTAAAAGTGAAAGTTCTTCATCTTTAATATTTTTAAATAGAATTTTCCCTTCAAATTCAGAACCTTTTTCTATTTTTTCGATTTTTATTTTCTGAGTGCCTTGATAATCATCGTCATATTCATTGCTGTAAATCGAATTATAGAACTTATAGCCCTTGTGATATCCGTCATCATCAGAATAGCTCTCAGAATTAGGATTAGGTGAAAACTGCTGTATTTTTTCTGTAATATTGACCTCAGCATTTTCCGAAACAAAATCAGAAAATGAAATTCTGCTCTTTAATGTAGGATTAATACTGCCGAACATATCACATACTATACACCAATTATCATTTTCTCTGTCCTTAACACAAATCTTCTTATATTCATTTCTTATGTTAATTCTATCAGATTTAAAAGGAATGCATCCATCTGATACAGCTCGGCAAATATTTCGGATCACGCCCTTTACGGAAGACCCTGGAATAACACATTTTCCATTGTGTTTCATTGTTTCATATGTAAATCCGTTTTTAGCTTCGGATACAAATCCGCTTCCTACATAGAGTTCTTTTTCTACAATAAATTTAATTTTTAAGTATCCACTTTTTCTACCACTATTATCACGTGAATTTGAGTATTTAACATTCGGCTTAGCAAATGGAACAAAGTCATAATTCTTAGGCATAGTGTTTATTTCCATTTCAATTTCCTCCGTCTCTAAGATACCCTATTACTTTTTCCAAAGAATCAAACTCAGTTATTTTAGGCATAAGGTTTTCATCAAATCCGTTATTAATTCTGATTTTGAATTCTTTTATTTTCATTCTTCCAAAACCTCTGCTTGTTTTACCGCCAAAGAATAATTCACCGTCATCCACAGCCATAAGAGCCTTAATAATCATTTCAAGTTCATTTTCTTCGTAATTAACAATTTTAAATCCTGCATTAAATTCGCCTTTTTCAACAACCTGCATATTATTCAGTGAACCATTAGAAGCCGACTGCGCTACTTTATTTATAGCGGTACTGTTTCTGATAGAGCTTACAACTGTACTCATATCAGCATAAGCATCGTGGAAACTAACCTTACTTCTTAACGCAACGCCTCTAACACGACCGAAAAGTTCTTCGACTTTATCAGTTTTGAAATAATCCTCTACATAAGTACGGATAACACCTTTAATACTACTGCCCGGTATTACAAAAACATTTTGTTCATCTTCTGTCGCTCCTGTCAAAAACACAGAATCAGGAAGAGTAGGATCTGTTTTGCAGCTTTTTCCCGATGATATTAAGACAGGGCCATCAGCACACAGTTTAAACTCAGCAACTGCTTCATTTTTAATTTTTTCAAACATAGGTCATTCCCCCTGTTTACCCAATCCGAACATTTCTGCAAGAGATTCTTTTGTAACCTTATTAATAGTACAGTCCTTAAGTTTTATTCTTCCCATACCTCTTGAAGTCTTACCGCCGACAGCAATATAGTCTCCTTCAACCAATGTACCTTCTATAAGTTTTATAATGAAATCAAGATACATCATCTGTTTTTCATCCAGATTTTCAGCAATAAGCATAAAATCAAATTTAGCTCCTTTAGGTATTACTTCAAAATCGTATTTTGCACCTCTTTTAGCAGCACCTGTTTCCCTGTCTATTGCAACACCATCACGTCTTTCGTAATTACATTTATCACCGATAAAGAAGCAATCCTTAAACTGCAGTTTTCCGGCTACTTCTCTGCCACCAAAAATCTTACATACATCACAGCTTTTTTCATAAAGCGCCTCTGCTTTTTTATATTCGGTCATGCTCTTATCTTTATTAATTTCTTTGGCTTCTTTGTTTGTTATACAAGTCGAATCATTAGGATCAAAGATATTGCACACACGAATATTCGCATTATTTAACGACCTTAAAACAGCTTCAAATTTACTTCTTACAACGCCCTTTATTGACGAACCCGGAATAACAGGATTTCCATTATTATCTTTCAGTACAGAAGAATCAACATCATTTGGATTAAGTGTATTTTTTGCTGATGCACCTATATGAACGGGGTCAACTGCTACAAGCACACCTTTAACGATAGTTTTATTCTCAAATTTATTATAAAGCATTTTTATTCTCCTTTTATCAAAGACTTGTCCAGATTCTTGCCTGCCAGTACAGATATCCGAAGAAAGCTTCAAGACTCTTCAATGTCTCTGAATCATCCTCCTCTTTTTCCTGTATCTTCTCCATTTTTTCTATTACAACATCTCCGAATCTTTTATTGCCACATAAAACTGCCCATGATTCGTCTTTTTTATTTTTTATACTTTTTGCTGTATTGTATTTTATCAGGAGTTCAATTTCATCATAGCATTCAGCCGAACGACATATAGATGCAAGTTCACGGAACTGATTATTACCGATTTTTCCATTGATTTCATTTTCAGAAAAAAGGAACTTTTTTTGATTGCCTATATCTTTACCGATTTCTTCAACCAAACTAATAATGTCTTTTTTAGTCATCATTTTTATTTACCCCCAGTTTATGAAGTTTACAACATACACTTATTTCACCAAAGCCATTAATCGTATCTTTACCGACACCATTTGCTTTTATTTTATTAAGCTCATCCAAAGCGTTTATATCATTTTTTTCATATGAAACAAGGAATGAAGTGCCTTTTAATGTAAGTATTTCCGGTTTTTCTTTTTCCCAGTTTCCCCATTCAGCAGAAGTATCAAAACCTTTATAGAAACTATTCTCAGCAAAAACCTTTTCAAGTCTCAGTCTTGAATTACTTCCTAAAAGTTTCTCCTGCCACAACTGCATATACTCTTTATTTGTCTTAACCTTTTTGAAACCGTCTCCAAAATCAAATTTAGCATCAGACAAAAGCAATAACGGAACATATGTCCTTCCACTTTCATTTAATGGTTTTCCATTTAAAAGCACATTACCAAATTGTTCGTTGAATTCAGTGATTTCATCTTTTATATTTGTTTCTTCGCATTCTGTAATCTTTTTTATCATTATCTTACCAAATCCAGATGACGAATACTTTCCTACATAAATCACTTTTCCTTCGCTCAGCATTCCGGTATCCTTATCGTCAATATATGCTGTAAACAACTGTCCTTTTTTTATGGCATTAACTGAAAACAAAGAACCATCAAGTGCGGTTTTTGAGTTGTAATTTATAGCTGTATGTACTGAAATACTTTTTTCAACTTTTACTGTTTTAAATCCTTCTTCAGTTTCTTTTACAAATCCTTTTAAATTCTCCATACGCCTTATTTTTCCGTTGCAACTACCACACAGTATTCTGCCACTATCAATAATCGTGTCCTGTAACGGATGGTTTGTTCCACATTTTTTACACAATCTTGACGTAAAAGGTGCAGGGAAGCTTCCTTCAGGATAAGCAAATGTGAAAGTCATTTCGCCGAACTTCTCACATATATTCTTTTTCAAACAATTCCGACATTCTCCGTCTTTTTCTTTAAGTTCTATCCAGTTGTTTCTGTTGTTTTCTGATGAATATGTCTCATAAATCGGACATTCAAGAAGAATATCAGACACAAATCCTGCCCTTAATACAGAACCTCTTATAAAATTTTCAGATTCAAGGAAATTAGTTACTGTTCTTGTACCTCCAGCCATTACATCGCTAAGTAATTCAAATACAATTCTCTTTTTCAATCTTCTTTCACCTCAATCTTAACAAAACCAAGTCCTCTGCTTTTGCCAAGTCCAATACAGTTTATATTCTGAATGGCTGCCTTCAAATACTTCTCATATTCTTCATCTTGATTAACAGGATAGTATGCTGTTATCTGACCATCAAAAGCTGCATTATTACCATTGGAGTCATAATTTGATACAACCTCAGAGAAAACCAAAGCTCCATCATTAGCTTTTCTTAAATACCTGTTAATTGATATATTTGTTCTTATATCAGTTTTAAGATCCTGTTTACTTTCAAGATTATCAAATATGATGCGTGATTTCTGAAAGCCTGATTTTCCAAACAAAGTACACGTCATACATTGACATGGCTTTTTAGCCGTTTCTTTACCATTACACTCTTCATTCCTATAGGTATTTATAAGCATTTCAAAGTTATTTCTTACAAGACCTTTAAATAGTGTAGCCGGAATATACGGCTTATCATCAGATTTTACCGTTATTCTTTTTCCGTCTGCAGAAACTCCACCATTAATATGCATCGGAGAAAGTAATTCCACTTTCACATCATATACTTTTTTCATTCGCCTTCTCCTTTCATTACATACTCAAGCAGATTTATCAAATCATCCCAAATATAATAGAGTTTGCTTTCTTCATCAATATAGTATCCCTTATATTCATCAGCTGTCTTGTATCCAAATACTTCAGGCAGCGTGATTACACCTGAAACAGCATTTGTTTTTTTATCAGTTTTTTTGAACTTAGCATTCATATACTGAAAGAAAAGTGATGCTTCTTCATAACTTTCTGCATTTTCAAAAGCATCAGAAAGATTTCTTATCCTTGATTTAGAAGCAAGTCTTTCCTTTTCACTATTATAATTATCAATATAATCAACAAATTTCAGTATATCATTTGCTGTCTGTATCGAATACGGAAGAAGTGTATTCACAGCAGATGTCGTTGTATTAACTCTGCTTTCATTATCATTGTGAGAATCAAGAATTGTAAATGACATACTTCCCTTGTCATTATCACTATTTTTGGATAAGTTCTTAGCCTCAGCCAGTTTTTCTTCAGCTGCTTCAAGAATTATCTTAACAGGTGTAGATGTTTTGGCAATTGCAATACCTACAGACATAGTTGAAGAACCGGCACCATACTCTTTATCAAAAATTTCATAATACTTCTCTATAAGGTACTTTGAAAACATTATCGCCTTTTTAGCCGGCACGATTACAAAAACATCATCTCCGCCAAGACCTACAATTTCAAATTTAGTAATTCCGGCTGCTTCCATAGCCTTAAATACAGATTTATTTGCAGCAGTTTTTACAGTATCACTAAATTTCATCATATCAGTGATTGTTTCAAGTGTCTGAATAATACCACCCATATTGTTTCCATCACCATATACAATTGCAATATGTTCTTTATCAATATCTTCAAGAGCTTTTACAGAATCGGCTTGTTTATTTGTGTATTTACAATATTCATCAAGGTATTTCTTATTCTTTACAGCGTTTCCGACGAGATTTTTATGCAGACATCCTGCGCATATAGGCATATTGTCACGAGAAATATTCTTATAAAGCGCTATTCTCTTTCCGCAGTTTTTGCAGGTTTCTCCGGTTTTAAGAGAAGTCTTTTCAATTTCTATTTTTGCTCCATCAATACAAACATCATCAATTTCAGACTCTGATTCTATACTGTCAATGATTTTCAGTTTCTTCCTCTCGTTAAGTTCACTTTCATTCTCGGAAATAATTTTTTTATATTCCTTTCCAAGCAAAAGAGAAAGCTTTATTGGTCTGCTTACACAATATGCTATATTAGCACTTACAAGGTATTTTTGTGCTGTTTCTTCAAGCTTTAGTGCATAGTTCTCATCTGTATTCCCAGGCACAAGAGCAAATATATTTCCGCCGCCGCAATAAATAATACAGGATTCATCAAAATCAGATTTTACTACATCAGGCACTACAGTTTCTTCTACATGAGTAAGAAGAACACTGGCTCCTCTTATATCCTTAAGAGTATTATTTTCAAGATAATAACCCTTTATCTTATACGAACCGCCTTTAAGTATACAAACATCTATATCTTTTTTCAATACTTTATCGCCTTTACTGTTCATATAATCAACAGCATTTTCAGCATACTTTTCAGAATTGATATCATCTTCACCAGTTTTTAAATACAAGTATTTTAGACATTCCTTCAATCTTTTATCATATTTATTGGTCAAAGTAAACACATCCTTTCGTGCAGTTGGGATTAATATAGTAATTATATCATAAAACTATATTTCTGTCAACAAAAACATTATATATAAACGCATATATGGCGCACATCATCGGTTAATACCGACAACGTGCGCCTATACTTCGTAGAATTCTGTTGTTTTCATACTGTATCTTTTTTCACTTCCTTACTGCGTTAAACGGCTGAAATCAAAAAACAATTATCGGACCAGGAAAATGCACTCTGATTCGCATGGTTATTTCACTTCCTTTCAAAATTTTTTTGGTTTCAGATTAAAGAATGTCATCAATAATTACTCTCATATACTCACTTCCCTTCTGTTTGATTTTTTTATGTTGTTTATCGTCTTACACTTTATAATAGATTTACCTGTTGTCTGATTAAGTGATACTCTGAAATTTTTTTTGTATTTTTCTGTGTTGTTTATCATCTTACACTTTATGATAGATTTACAAACTGTCAAATTAAGTGATACAGAAAAAATTATATAAATTTTTCAAAAGCTCTTTACAAATTACATTTGATATGGTATAATATACACAGCCAAAGGGCTTTTGAAACAGCGGCAACAGGGTCTCGGTCTGCTGTTAAAAGATATAGCAATCTCGTGTGATGAAATTGTGAAATTCAGTGATAACTGTGTGAAATTTACAGTTAAATTATTTATGAGGGCTCTC
>JAZUJY010000077.1:0-6950 GCA_045643005.1 Oscillospiraceae bacterium
ATGAATATTTCAAGCAGAAAAGCGAAACACTAAAATCAAAAATGTCATCATTATTTGTCGGCTGGAACTGGTAAAAACATTAATTCAAATCACACTCTTAAAGTGTGTGATTTCAGTTTGTCCAAAACTCCTCCCGAAATATTTCGCCCTTCTCTTGTGTATTCTGTAATTCCATTATACTATTTTTTACTTCTCTTTTCTATTGACTTTTTCACAAATCTTCTTCAACTTTGCTGTGATGTATGAAAAAAGTCCAAAGTCATTAATTGATGACTTTGGGACTTTTTCGACGGGGGTGAAAGACCTTTGGTATTATATCAGAGGTCTTTTACTATGTGTAGAAAAAGTCATCTTTTTTTGTGCATATTTGTGAGCAGATTGTTAAAGTTGTATAAAGCCATTGACATAAATTTGGCAAAGTGGTATAATTACTTCATACGGCTAAAGTATAATATAATTAATTCGGTAGAAAGGGGTAATTAAATGCTTGAATTAAAAGATATTATAAAAGACTACGGAAGTGGAGAAAATGTTGTAAGAGCCTTAAACGGAGTAAGCATGACATTCAGAGAAAATGAATTTGTTGCTATACTCGGACATTCCGGCTGTGGTAAAACAACACTTCTCAACATTATCGGCGGTCTTGACCATTATACTTCGGGTGACCTTGTAATCAACGGAGTATCGACAAAAAAATATAAGGACAGAGATTGGGACGCTTACAGAAATCATTCTATCGGTTTTATTTTTCAGAGTTATAACCTTATACCGCATCAGACAGTACTTGCAAATGTTGAACTTGCTCTTACTATCTCAGGTGTATCAAAGTCTGAAAGAAGAAAAAGAGCAAAAGAGGCACTTGAAAAGGTTGGACTTGGCAATCAGATTCATAAAAAACCTAATCAGATGTCAGGCGGACAAATGCAGAGAGTTGCTATTGCCCGTGCACTTATAAATAATCCTGATATTCTTCTTGCCGATGAGCCGACAGGTGCTCTTGACAGTGAGACATCTATTCAGGTTATGGAACTGTTAAAGGAGATTGCTAAGGATAAGCTCGTTATAATGGTTACTCATAATCCTGAGCTTGCTGAACAGTACGCAAACAGAATTATCAAAATTAAAGACGGAAATATTACTGATGACAGCAATCCTTTTGAACCTGAGAAAGGTGATGAACCTGTTGTTGAGAAGAAAAAGCGTGTATCTATGTCATATGGTACTGCAATTTCTCTTTCTCTCAATAACCTTATGACTAAGAAAGGAAGAACACTCCTTACTGCGTTTGCGGGTTCAATCGGCATCATTGGTATTGCTCTTATTCTTTCGCTTTCAACAGGTATTAATGAGTATATAGATAATATTCAGGAAGAAACACTTTCATCCTATCCGCTTGAAATTATACGTGAGAATACTGATACATCTGGTCTTATGGAAAGCATGATGCAAACACGAAAGGAAATGGAAGAACGTGTTTACAAGGATGATGTTGTCTACTCTAATACAGCAATGTATGATATGTTCAACTCATTCAGCGCAAGTGCAAAGCAGATTAACAATATGAAGGATTTCAAGACTTTCCTTGAAAATGATGAAGTAGTTAAGAAAAATGCAACTGCTGTTTCATATGCCTATGATGTTAAGATGCCTGTTTATACAAAAACTCCGTCAGGTGAAATAATTAAAGCCGACTTCATGGAAATGTACACTAATGCACTCGGTGTAGGAAATTCAGATATGATGTCATCAGCTATGAATAATCCTATGGCTGAAATGGAAATGAATGCATTCGGTCTCAGTGTGTTTGAAGAACTACTCCCTACTGAAGACGGCAAGGGTGTAAATGATATAGTAAAAGACCAGTATGAACTTGTAAATGGTAAATGGCCTGAAAATTATGATGAAGTTGTAGTTGTTCTTACTAAGAGAAATGAAATACCTGACATTATTATTTATGCTCTTGGTATGAAGGATACAGATGATTTTGCTGATAAAATCAAAGCTGCAATGAACAGTGAGACTATTGATGATTATGGGCAGACTGAATTCAGTTTTGAGGATTTGACAGATAAGAAATTCAAGATGATTCTTCCGTATGAATATTACAGCATGAATGAGGATGGCAAGGGCTGTGTAAATCTTTCTGAAACAGAAACAGGTCTTGAATATCTCTATAATTCAGATGAAATCGGTACAGAACTGAAAATTACAGGTTTCATTCGTCCTAAGGAAGATGTTAAAGCTGCAATGGTCAAGGGATATATCGGTTATACAAGTATGCTTACTGATTATATTGTTGAAAGCACTAATGCAAGTGAACTTGTCAAGGCTCAGGAGACTGACAAGGATACTGATGTATTTACCGGAACAAGATTTATCACAGATGAGTACACAGGTCCTGATGATAAAGAAAAAATTGCTGATGCTAAGGATTATATTAATAAAGCATCAACAAATGAAAAGGCTGATATATACAGATTTATCGCATCACAGCCTGATGAAAAGCAGACAGAAGCACAGATTGAGGCGGAATTAAAGGTTTTTGACAGAAAAGAGTTTGAAAAGCAGATTACAGAAACATACTCTGCTGAACTTGGCGTAGATGCATCACAGGTTACTTCTTACATAGCAAATCTCAGTGATGAAGAAATGATGCAGTTTGCTGAAGAGGCTATGCGTACACAGATAACTGAACAGTATGCAGCAATGGCACAGGAACAGCTTAGTGAAGTTTCGAACAGTGAACTTGTTAAGATGCTTTCTGCTACAAAGATTTCAAATGGTATGTATCTTCTTATATATGGTGAATTTATTCCTGAAGAGGTTTCTTCTTCAACTTATGAGAACAATATGAAGATTCTTGGTAAGGCTGAACTTGATGATCCTTCAAAAATCAGAATTTTTGCAAGTTCATTTGAAGATAAGGATGAAATTGCTGATTCAATCAAGAAATACAATGACGGTGTTGCAGAGGCTGATGTAATTCATTATACAGATTTTGTTGCGCTTCTCATGTCATCAATTACAGGTATTATCAGTGGTATTTCATATCTTCTTATTGCATTTGTAGGCATTTCACTTGTAGTTTCTTCAATTATGATTGGTATTATTACATACATATCAGTACTTGAAAGAACAAGAGAAATTGGTATTCTTCGTGCAATTGGCGCATCTAAGCATGACGTTTCAACTGTATTTAATGCAGAAACACTTCTCGTCGGACTTTGTGCAGGTCTTATCGGTATAGGTGTATCGGTACTGCTTACAATTCCGATTAATGCAATAATTCATTCAGTTACAAGTCTTGACACACTTGTAGCAAGAGTTCCTATTGAAGGAGCTGTAATTCTTGTAGTAATAAGTATGGTTCTCACACTTATTTCAGGTATTATTCCATCAAGAGTAGCGTCTAAGAAGGATCCTGTAGAGGCATTAAGAACTGAATAATAATAAATTATCCCCTTTGCTTTTGCAGAGGGGATAAAAAAACAGCTGTATGAAAATCTGACCCGCCCCCTGTCAAGTAGACAGCAGAAAAAACAAAAATAATCTATGTAATAACCAATAGCAGTTTGCAACATTTGTGCAGGCTGCTATTTTTTGCAATCATTTTGGAAGTGGAGGGCATAGCCCGTAACGAAGAAAATGATTGCAAAAAATCTCGTCACGCCGCATATGCCATGTGATACTCCATCGGTGACATACAGCGCAACTTCAGCTGATAACGCTTGTTGTTGTAATAATCAATGTAGTCCTCAATAGCTTTTGTCAATTCTTTTTTGGAAGTGAATTTTTTTAGATAATACATCTCTGATTTCAGGATTCCCCAGAAGCCCTCCATCGGTCCGTTGTCAATGCATCTGCTGACTCTTGACATACTCTGTGTCATTCCTGCATGAATGAGTTTCTGATGAAAAGTTTTGTTTGTATACTGAAATCCTCTGTCACTATGAAAGAGAGGATGTGCATCAGGATTGAGTGCAACTGCTTCATCAAAATTTGTAAATACAAGTTCATTGTTGTTATGCTCCCTGATTGTATATGCTACGATTCTTCTGTCATACAAATCAAGAATTGCCGATAAATACAGCTTTTTGATTACCGGTCCTACATAGTATTTAAACTCCGTCACATCTGTAAGCCATTTCTTATTCGGTGCATCTGCATGGAATTCTCTGTTCAGTTTATTCTCTGCCGTGATTTCTGGTGTCGATGGTACGTAACCTTTTTTCTTTACCCTTGTTACTGATTTCAGATGCAGTATCTGCATTAATCTGTATATTCGTTTCTTGTTGTAATGCACTTCATGTTCTCTGTTTATCACTATTGTCATTTGACGATAGCCCAGTATTCCGTCTGTTTTTTCATAATGCTGTTTTATCCATTCTGCAAGCTCTTCATTGATTTGCTGACTCTTACTTGGCGTTCTTTTCAGCCATTTGTAGTATGATGAACGTGCGATATGTAATGATTTGCACAGCTTGATAACTGAGTATTCTTCTTTCTCATTCAGATACTTAATTGCTGTATATTTTTCTTCCTGTCTTACTCCGCTGATTACCAGCCCCTTTCTAATTCCTTGAGTTTTTTTAATATTGCTATCTCCATTTCCTGATCCTTGATCTTTGCCTGCAATATCTTGTTTTCCATACGAAGCCTGTCTGCTTCTGTGAGTTCATCTTCGGGCTTTGCTTTTCCTCTGCGGTCGGTAAGACCTTCCACGCCTTTCGCTTCATACTTTCGTACCCATGAGTATATCTGTTGATAGGATACTCCGTATTTCTCCATTGCAAGCCCGTAATCCTTGCCGTTCTCTATACAGTATGCTACGATTTCTGCTCTTTCTTCCTGTGTGGTTTTTCGTCCTTTATTCATGGTAACTCCTCTTTCTGAGCGTGTCCGCTCTTTAAAGTCTTTACCATTATTATAGCACTTTATCCACTGTTGTAAAACGTTTTTGTTTTTAATTCCGTATTTTGCGCAGATTATAGCCTGACTCCCTTTTCCTGAAAGATAGTCTGTAACTGCATTAAGTTTCATTTTCGCAGAATATCGCTTGTTTTTATGACTGATCCTTATTGATTCTATTCCATTTGTTTCTGCAAAGATCACCATTTGTCTGAAGGTTTCGAGTGTAATTCCATTTTTCTTGGCGATTATTTCATAGCTTCCTTTTCCATCAAGGTATTCTTGCACTGCAGCTATGCGTTCTTCGTCTGTTAGCTTACTTCTTCTTGACATAAAATAACCCCCTTAGAGTTCACACCTTTTTCTTTTTTTCGTGTGTCTACTCTAAGGGGATTATATCAAATCTATACAGCTGTTTTTGTTTTTATAATGACAAATTTATCTCTTTTCCTGACGATTTATATTCATCGAATTGTACTCCGCATTTTTCAAAAAGAATGCAGGATGCTTTAACACTGTTTGTGTCAGCGTATTTATTACTATAATATACTACCCTTTTTATTCCTGACTGAATAATAGCCTTTGCACATTCATTGCAGGGAAATAACGTCACATAAACAGTACAGCCGACAAGATTTCCGATATTACTGTTGAGAATGGCATTTAACTCTGCATGACATACAAACGGGTATTTTGTATCAAGTTCATTATCAGCAGAACGTTCCCATGGCATTTCATCATCATCACAGCCTGTAGGCATTCCGTTGTAACCTACTGAAACAATTTTATTATCTTTATTTACAATACATGCACCAACCTGGGTTGAATTATCCTTACTTCTTTCTGCTGAAAGCATTGCTATTCCCATGAAGTATTCATCCCAGTTTATATAATCTGTTCTTTTCAAGAAAATCACCTCGTATAATAAAAATCCCCTTTTAACAGAGATTAATTAAAAGGGGTGAAATCTGGTTGGGATGGCGGGATTTGAACCCACGAGATGACAGAGTCAAAGTCTGTTGCCTTACCGCTTGGCTACATCCCATTAAATTATATATGACAATAACTTTAATAATTATATCAGAAAATGTAAAAAAAATCAAGTCATTCCGAAAAAGTTTTTTTATTTAAAGAAACGGACACTGTAATATTAACAGTGTCCGCACATATTCATTTGTTTTCTGTTTCAAGTTTTTTCATGTCTTTGAATTCATATATTGCCATACCTATTGCGACTAAGCCGGCAAGTAAATCGGCAATAGGACCGGTGTACAGAATTCCGTCTATCTTGAAAAATTTAGGAAGAATAAGCAAAAGCGGAATAAAGAAAATAATTTGTCTTGTAAGTGAAAGGAACATACCTTTGAACGACTTTCCGATTCATGTAAAGAATGTAGCTGTTATAGGCTGAATACAGTTGAGCCATGTGAAAAAAAGGAATATTCTGAAAAATTTCACACCAAATTCAAAATAGGTATCTGTTCCCTTTCCAAAGACTGAAAGAATCTGTTTAGGAAATATCTGAAAACATATAAATGCGATTATTGACAATAACAAGCCGCATTTTAAAGCAATTATATAAGCATTTTTTACACGTTTGAAATTTCTTGCTCCATAGTTGAAACTTTCGATAGGCTGTGTACCCTGTGCAAGTCCAATCACTATTGAAAATACAATCATATTGACCTTCATTATAATTCCTGCACATGCTATTGGTTCAGAGTCACCATATACCGAAAGTGCGCCATAATGCTTTAGTGAATTATTAAGTATAATCTGAACAAGTGCTATTGCAAGCTGATTAAAACATGATGCTATTCCGATTTCAGAAATACGCCTAACAATTTTTAAATCCGGGATAAGATGTTTAAGTTCAAGCTTTACAGTTTTGAAATTTATGCAGTATATTATAACAATCATTGCAGAGATAAACTGACCGATGACTGTTGCTAAAGCCGCACCTTTCATTCCCCATCCAAAGCCTATAACGAATAATGCATCGAGTATAATATTTATAACAGCTCCTGTTATATTACATGTCA
>JAZUJY010000078.1:0-10681 GCA_045643005.1 Oscillospiraceae bacterium
TCGAGTAGGAGGCTAACCATTATTTGATTAGCCGACCTCTCACACCACCGTGCGTACCGTTCGGTACACGGCGGTTCCTTAGTTTACGCGAACTTTCATGAAATAGTCAGTCATGGATAAATATCCAAGGCTGGCTATTTCTTTTATTGTTAGTACTGAATTTAGCATGATTGTTGCACGCCATGTGCCTTTACGGCAATTTGCCATTTCGAGTACTTTCCATTTCGGAATACCAAATTTTCTTATCATTTTGATTCTTGTTCTGACTCTTTTCCATTGTTTCCAGTACACCGCACGTATTTTACGTCTTGCCCATTCATCAGTTTGAATCATAAGATTCTTCATATCCGCCATATGAAAGTAATTAATCCATCCGCGCACATATGCATTGAATGACTTTATTCTCTTTTCGTTTGACCATCCGTTATTTCTTTTGGTCAGCTCGCGAATTTTATTCTTCATTTTCTGCACTGATTTACTGTGTACCTTAAATCTGCACTCACCTTTGTAGCGGTAGAATCCATATCCAAGATATTTGACTTTACTTATGTGTGCTGTTACTGTTTTGTCCTTGTTCACTTTCAGAAATAATTTCTTTTCGATATATGGGATTATACTTTCCAGCGTTCTTTCTGCACTTCTTCTGCTTTTACAGAGTATCATACAGTCATCTGCGTATCTTACGAATTTATGTCCTCTGCGTTCAAGTTCCTTATCCAGTTCGTTCAGCATTATGTTGCTCAATAGTGGACTAAGAGGTCCACCTTATGCGAAGAAAGTAGTTATGCAAAGTTAAAACTAATAACCGACGTACTTCCGTTATCTGATATTGTATAACTTTGCATAATATCCGAAAATATATATTGAGTACAGAACTCAAAAATATATTTTTGGAGGTAAATCAATGACCAATAAACTTTTATCAGATTTGATATCCGAACTTGAACAAGAACTTCTGAGTCTCGGATATACAGAAGGATCCATGTGTTTCTACCGCAGACGTTGGAAACAGCTTTTGAATTATGCTGTAGAACATAACGAGGAATACTACTCCGAGCAGCTTGGAATAGAATTTCTTAAGGATACTTTCGGAATAACTCAGGATGACTTTGCAAGAACACTTCCCCAGAAAGAAACACAGGAGCTACGGGTTATTCGTATGATTGGAGATTTTCAACTTCATCATGCTGTTCTTAGACGTTACATGAAGCAAAAAGATATTTTGCGAGATCCTGTATTCATCGATCTCAGTAATAAGTTTCAAAATTATTGCGCTGAAAAAGGATACTCCAGAAGTACGACCAATCATTATGTGAAGCAGTCGGCATATATGATGGATTACTTATCCGCAAATGGAATAACTGATTTTAGTACAGTTACCATTGATATCATTTATGCGTATATTAAAACGCTTGCAGGATTCACATACAAAACTATTGAGCAGAACATATGTTCACTTCGTGCATTTTTCAGATTTCTTTATCAGAATAAAAATGTCACTAAGAACTTTGCAGATGAAATCCCTATGATTAAAGCAAGAAAGCAGACTAATATTCCTTCTGTATGGACAAACGATGAATTGAAAAAACTTATTGGAGCAATTGATCGTGGCAGTCCTAAAGGTAAGCGTGATTATGCTATTATTCTCATAGCTTGTCGTCTTGGATTGAGATGTAAAGATATTAAAGAACTACGCTTTGAAAATTTTAACTGGACTGAGAAAAAGCTTTGTTTTACACAGTCAAAAACCAAACAGCCTATGGAGTTGCCTCTTGTTCCGGATGTTGGATGGGCGGTTATTGATTATCTGAAATACGGCAGACCTAAGGTGGAGAGTTCATACATTTTTGTACGTCATCTTGCACCGTTTTTACCTTTTTCAGAAGATGACCATCTTAATCAGTTAATAAAGGATTACATGATTAAAGCTCATATTTCTGTTTCAAACAAGCGCAAAGGTATGCATAGTCTTCGTCATACTATGGCAAGTGTACTTCTTGAAAAGGAAACACCTCTTCCTGTAATTTCAGATATTATCGGACATATTGATACAAATTCCACTGCGGTATATCTTAAAGTAGATATGAAACAGTTAGCTGAATGCCCGTTAGATTTTGAGGAGGTGATTAACCTTGGATAAACCAAAATTCATCGGACCATTTGCAAAAGAAATGTCGGACTTTATTGATTTAAAAAGAGCTGTCGGATACAAGTATGTTACAGAATCGATGATATTAAAACGTTTTGATGTTTTTCTTTCATCTAAATATTCAGATTTGAGTATTCTATCAAAAGAAGCTGTAACTGAATGGTGTGCAAAGACATCTTATGAAACAGATGCTAACCACTGTTCACGTGCATCTGTAGTACGACAGTTTTCAAAGTACTTAACAAGCATAGAAATTAAAGCTTGGATATTGCCTAAAAATTATTATCCAAAAGGGAATAAATATGTTCCTCATATTTACACTGCAGATGAATTATCTCGTTTCTTTGCAGAGACTGATAATTGCTCATATTGTTCAGAAGTTCCATATCGTCATCTGATAATGCCTGAATTTTTCAGACTTCTTCTTTCGAGTGGATTACGTTGCTCAGAAGCACGAATGCTATCTGTTACTGATGTGGATTTAAATCAAGGAATACTTAGAATTAATGATTCCAAAAACCATAACAGCAGGTTGGTTCCATTATCAAAAACAATGCTAACCAGACTTCAAAAGTATGCTGATCAGGTGCACTTCCTTAATTCACATACCTACTTTTTCCCTGGCTACAATGGAAAGCCTATGACCGTAGGTAATGTTTACAAGAACTTCCGCAGATTTCTTTGGAAAGCAGGTATATCACATACTGGTGACGGACCAAGAGTGCATGATTTTAGACATACATACTGTGTTTTTAAGTTAAAGGAGTGGGCAGTTCAGGAAAAAGATCTGATGGTATTAATACCGTTTATGCGTACATATCTTGGGCATCAAACGTTCAATGAAACAGCGTATTATCTTAAGTGGACAGCGGACGTATTTCCAGATATCAGAATTAAACTTGAAAAATTCTGTGAAGATATCATACCAGAAATGGAGGAATACGATGAAGCCGACTGATTTCTCAAAACTTCTTACTGATTTTTTCTCTGATTATCTTCCGTTACAGAAAAACGTTAGCCCAAATACAATAAAATCATACAGAGATACCTTTAAGTTACTTCTTCTATTCTGTGAAATTGAAGAAGATACTAAAGCCGAAAAACTTACAATGCAGCGTTTGTCTTCTGAGCTTATTGAGAAATTTTTAATCTGGCTAGAAACAGAGAGAAACTGTTCTATTTCCACAAGAAATCAAAGACTTGCCGCACTTCATGCTTTTTTCAGATACGCACAGTCTGAATCTCCGGAATTATTATTCCATTATCAAAAAGTTATTGCAATTCCAATAAAGAAGAAAAGACAAACTATTGTAGAGCATCTTTCTACTGAGGCAATAAAGTTGTTACTGGAACAACCGGACAGATTAAAAACACAAGGCAGACGTGATTTGACTTTGCTTAGTCTAATGTATGATAGTGGTGCCAGAGTACAAGAAATTATTGATCTCAGAGTAAAGGATTTTATTCCTGGAAACAATCCAATATTGGTGCTTACCGGAAAAGGCAATAAAATTCGTCGCATACCAATTATGAAAAATACAGCAATATTGTTAGAGCATTATCTTGCAGAGAACAAACTTAATATGACTCATAAATCAGATTACCCTCTTTTTACAAACAGGCAACATAACAAACTGACTAAAGAAGGTGTGGCATATATTCTTAATAAATACGTTTCTATTGCTCATCAAAAATCAAGTATAATCCCTGGCAAAGTTAATTGTCATATGCTTCGTCATTCCAAGGCAGTTCATCTTTTACAGGCAGGTGTTAATCTAATCTACATTCGTGATTTTCTTGGACACAGTGACATAAAAACAACTGAAATTTATGCCAGAACGGATTCTGAAATGAAACGTAAAGCGCTTAAGAATGCATATCCTGATCTGGTAGATACTAATCTACCAGACTGGAACGAAAACACCGATCTTATGAACTGGCTTTCGAATTTGTAATACCAAGAGAATATTATGCAAAGTAAATACTTTGAAATTAACAGTCTTATGAGGTTTCATAAACTTACTTTGCATAATCTCTTCCTTCGCATAAGGTGGTTTATGCAAAGCTTCGCATAATCCACCCTGCATTAATCCTTCGGGTGTATTTACTTTTACGCCGTTTTCAAGTACTCCCGAATTCAGATATTTATGTACAAGCGATATTACTTTTCCGTCTTTTATGGTTCTTGAGAGTATCTCTATCATTTTGCTTTGACAAACTGTATCGAAGAATTTCTCTAAATCCATATCAACTACATATACATATCCTTCATCTGCGTACTTTTTGCATTTTCTGAGTGCATCATGTTGTTTTCTTCCTGGCCTAAAGCCAAAACTGTTATCAGAAAATTGTTTCTCGAAGATTGGGGGCAGTGTCTGTGCAATTGCTTGCTGTATTACTCGGTCTACCACCGTTGGTATCCCAAGTTTTCTTACTTTCCCTTTCTCTTCTTTTGGTATTTCCACTCTACGAACAGGGTTGGGTTTGTACCTTCCTCTTTAAATTTGCTCGATTAGGTCTGCACCGTTCTCTCTGAGATATGGTAGAAGTTCCTCCACTCCCATCCCATCTATTCCGCCTGCTCCCTTGTTGGATTTTACACGTTTAAATGCTTTATTCATATTGTCCCTGTGTAATATCTTTTCAAGCATATTGTCCGTTTGATTGCTCGCATTGGTGCTGTTGTTTTCAGTAATCCTTCCATTAGTATGCACCTGTACATACCCTCTCTGTTCCGCAGATGCTATTTGTACATGGCCTTCTTCATGAAGTTTTCTGCAATTATCCATATTTCCGGTTACATTCATTTACTAACACCTCCTAAAGTTCAGTCCTTCCCACAGTATTTGCAACTACTGTGGTACTATGACCTCTGCTGACTCCTCACCATTCGTTGTTACTATGAATTTCTTACTCTGTTTCCATCCACTGATGAGGCCTCCTCGGGTTCCACACATTTCTTTCACTCCATATATCGCGCCACATCTACTATGTTTGATTCTGTACAGTTATTGGGCTTCGGCTTGTTTGGCAGTCTTACCCTCATTCATAGCCTATATGTGATTTCTATTCGTCAGACCGGAGTTTTGCTTCCATCTTCCTTCAGATTCCACCTCACGATGGACACCCTTGACTTCAGCTATACCCTTCCCACTGTCGGGCGGATTTGGGACTTTCACCCTTTAGAAACGTGCGCCGCCAAGTGCACAAGAAAAGCCACGCTATTGCGTGGCTTGAAAGAATAAATATTCTAGACAATATCTGTATCAAGTGATTTTTCAACGAGTTTTCGTAATTCATCTTCGTTTGGAAGATACAGCTCATACTTAGAAACAAATAAATTTGTATCCATTCCATATGTAGCGTACTTAATCATGAGTTCGTCTTTCTCTCGGGCAAGAATCAATCCTATCGGCGGATTATCGTCTGGTTCATTCATTTCCTCTGCGAAATATCCCATGTACATGTTCATCTGCCCAATATCTTCATGCTGAACATCATCAAGCTTTAAATCTACGAGAAAAAAACATTTCAGGATTCGATGATAAAAAACTAAATCGCATTTATATGTTCGGTTATTTATTCTCATTGGATATTGTTCACCAACAAAAGTGAATCCTTTTCCCAATTCGAGGAAAAACATGCCTAAATTCTTCATAATTCTCTGTTCGATATCCATTTCATCAATCAGATCATGTGATTTTATATTTAGAAATTCGAGAGTATATACATCCTTAACTACATCAGAAGGTTTTTCTATTGTTATTCCTTCATTTGCAAGTTTGAGAATTTCGTTTTTATCCTTGTTAGCAGCAAGTCTGAGATATAAAGCACTTTTTTTCTGACGCTTTAATGTTCGAACATCCCATTTGGATGAAATACATTCTTTCTGATAAAACGATCTTTCAAGATCATTTTCTATACGCATCAAAATACAAACATGGGACCAGGTCAAAGGAATCAAATCACTAAAACCGTTTGAGTAAACCTTGTAGAACTGGCGCATGTTGTAAACATTTGGTCTGCTATAACCTTTTCCAAATCTAAGTGTTAAATCATGTGCAATATTTTTTAATAATTCTTCACCATATATTGCATTACCTGAACCATTCTGCTCATATTCTACAATATACCGTCCGACATTCCAATAAGTTTCGAGCATTGTTTTAATTACTGCATTAGCAACATCTCTCTGCCCTTTTTCTATTCGATCACTAATTTTATTCAAAACAAATTTATATTCATCATCGACGAATGACTTAATTTCATCCATATCACTTAACTCCTGTAAATAAAAAATTAAGAATTACTAATATAATTTTATCATATTTAGCAGGTCGTTTCAATGAAAAAATGAGGTTAGAATGAATTTTTAAAAAATATGGTTCGATTATAGAAAATCTATGATTAATTATATCAATTCAAACAGCAAATATACATAAAATACTAGCAAAATTCTAGACAGAAATTAATCATCAAATCATAAAACACGTATTTACGTTGTTAGACAAGTCCAAAAATCTAGACAAAGATTAATTCAGCTGATATACCTCTGCTTTACCAGAGTTTATATATATCAAATATTTCTGAAAGGAGAATTATCAATGATTATTTTTACACAGGACAGAGATGTTGCTGTATTTGATCAGTACATTAGAATGCTGTATGTTCGTCCATGCGAAGCAGAAAATGAAGAAACAGGAGAAACTCATGATGCCTGGGCTGTTGCTGCTGACATTGACGGACATGATAATCCGTTCATTCTGGGATTCTACAGCACTAAAAGTGCTGCGCAGAATGCTCAGTTTGGATATCTGGATAAGTACTGTTACGGCCACGAAAGCGACAAAAAATATAAAATGCCGCAGGATGAATAATCACGGAGGTACACTATGCCGTCAGATTATGAACAGGGCGTAAGAAAAACAATTGACCTGACAGTAAGAGCACAGCAGATGACATCAGAGATTCTGTCGGCCTGTATGAGAGAATTTCTTGAAAAAGGGGCCAGAAAGAAAGGAAAAATGTCATTCGGTGATCTGAATCAGAAATACGGAAACAACCTTGAAAACATCAGCATAAGCGATAACAACATCAGGGATTTTCTTTCCGTAGCCAGAAAGTACGATGTTGACTTTGCTCTGAAAGCTGACAAAACAACATCGCCGCAGACCTTGCATTTATTTTTCTCTGCAAACAGAACGGAGGATTTCAAAAAAGCATTTACTGAATATGCTGATCTGAAACAGCATTCCGGCAAAAATCATGACCGGGGTGAGTTCAACAGAGAAAAAATGCAGAAGGAAGCACAGGAAGTAGCTGCTCAGCAAAGAAAGGAAAAAGTCAGAGAACGTTCCAGAGAGGCATCACGATGAATATCAGCAGTAAAAAAATCAAAAAGGCAGCAATACATGCTCTGCCCTATGCTGTGTTTGCATATGCCGGGAACAAGCTCTCTTTCGGATACCGAATTGCTGAAGGCGGCAGTCTGAAAGAAAAGCTGCTGCCGTTTCTCAGTGATATGGGGAATGTATTCGCATCCCCTATTCCCTCGTTTCATATTGCTGATGTAACTATCGGGTTACTTACAGCAGGAATTATGTGGGTTGTTCTTTATTTCAAAAAAAAGAACAGAAAGCTTCACAAAAGATAACAGCTCTTTATGAAAGGCTGAGCCACGATGATGAATTGCAGGGTGAGTCCAACAGTATCTCAAATCAGAAAGCGCTTCTTGAAACGTTTGCTGAAAAGAAGGGCTTTACGGGGACCCGGCACTTTACGGACGATGGTATATCCGGCACCACCTTTGATTGCCCTGGGCTTCAAGCACTCATTGCAGAAATCAAGCAGGGCAATATCGGCACCGTCATTGTAAAGGACAACAGCCGAATCGGCAGAAACTACATTCTGACCGGAAATTTTAGAGAGTTACTGAGACAGAACAATGTCAGACTTATTGCCGTGAACGAAGGAACCGACACCGGATCCGGCATGGAAGATGACTTCCTTCCCTTCCGAGATGTTATCAATGAATACTACGCAAAGGATATCAGCAAGAAGATAAGATCAACCTTCAAGTCCAAGGGTGATTCCGGTAAGCACGTTGCAAGCTCACCACCTTACGGATATATCAAGGATCCGAATGATAAGAACCATTGGATCGTGGATGAAGAGGCAGCCGAGATAGTAAGACGGATGTTCCGTCTGACACTTGAAGGCAAGGGATGCTATGAAAAAGATAAACGAATATGGATGATTGTATTGCAAATGTTCCACACAAAATGGTATAATAATATTTCGTGGAGGATTGCAAATGAACAAGACTTTTTCAATGAGCATAAGAGTAAGCGAGGAAGAATTGCAGAAACTAAAGCAGGCTGCAAGGATAGAATCATACGCCTCATATAGTGAATTTATTAGAAGGACGGCGCTAAAAGAAGCAGACAGAGTTATCAAAGATAGTGAAAAAAGTGAACGTTCAAAAAAGTAGAATATATGAGTATGCAAAGAGAATAAATAAAATATAAAAATTATCTTCCAGGATAAACGATGAGGATAACAAATTCAGTTTTACGTACATTCATTCAGAGGAGAGCTGATTATGGAAGGGAAAATTTCTGAAAAAGCGAAAGTTCCAACGCAGAGAGATATAAAATTAAATGACATGCTCCAAAATCTTGGGGATAGAAATCATAAAATAGACAAAGATAAGTATTGTGAAGGAAAAATAATATTATCATCACAAAATGCTGAAACGCTACATGAAGCAATTTTGATAACTGAAAATTTTTTGTCATACAACGGTTCGCGGGACTTCGAACGATGTATATTTGAGGCAGGAGACTCCATGATTTGTGAGCTTAGATTTAAGTGGAATGGATATTTATCAATGATGGATAATATTAGATATAAACTTAAGCTTCCAGGTGGAGTCAGTAAAGAATTTGAACTGAATCTTAATTACATAGACATAACTAAGCAAGGATAAAATATTGTTATGGCCTTATCTTATTAAGTTATCATAGTGAGTAAAACCGGAAGTTATGGAACTTGAAGGTGGACAACTAATTACAGTTGTATTTATCCCCCAAGATAAAGGAATTGCTATGTATCAAACGATATTACAAGAGTGCAGAAAATTGTTTTATAATGTTTCCTCTCAATATGATGAGGTATTGAAAATAAGTATAGAAAAAGATGATTCATCATGTTTAATTGGAGATATTGATTCAAATCGTTATATAGTAAGCGATACGTTTAACCACGCCAACGGTGAAAAGCGAACCTCCTTGCGGATTGTTCGCTGAATTTAATTTTTCGATTGATTTTTACAGTAATCAGGTAAAATTTCTCCTGTATGGAATTCCTGCTTTATCAAGAATTCCGTGCAGATATGCTATTTCCGATTCAAGTAATGAAATCTGCTTCTGATAATACTCAAGTTCCTGATTCATATTTCCTCCGATAAATTTAATGACAAAATAAATGATATATGACTATTATACCACATTAGTTTAAATAATCAAAGGAATATAAAAGTCAAATTTATAAGGATAACAGAAAATAATCATCAACCTTCGATACCATATATGGAATAACATGGCATCGTAACACAAAAAAATAATAGCACACCATCCTTACTTCAGGACGAAATGTGCTATTCAAAGCTCTGCTTTTAACAAGCAGAGGCGATTCGTAGAATCGCTGACCAAACACTCGGAGATTGTACTCCGACTGAGCGGAAAGATAGAACCCGCCGCCTGCAGAGGCGGGGGATATCCTCTGTGTTGTTATATATCATATAGTTATGTTACACAAACGTTGCACAAATACCTATGCAGCGTTGCGTGAAGCACGTAAATACGTGATTTGAGTAAAGAAACAATTATCTCTTTGAGAACGTAAATTAACGCTTTGAGAGATTCAAAACCTGTGAAGAAGCCCGTAAAATGGGGATTCTTACTTAGATACACATTCTCATTTGTTACTTGTTTGTATATTACTCAGCACATCCCACTAAGTCTCAGGGCATCTCTCTAAAATATGATCACATTTCATCATCTTACGAAGAACGATATGATTCCGATAATACTGTCTAGCGAGGATGGAATTTTACACATACAAATCCATATTCCACAGTAGATACAACGGAATATTTACTGTATGAGTTTCATGAACTATATTCGCTGCTATATTTTTAAGGGAAGCCTTAAATCCAGACTTTGGTTCGTATTTTTTACTAAATTGCTTGTAACTTTTTGCCTGAGTATTCGTTGCCGCCTTTACTTCAACAGGAATAACATCCCCATTGTTTTCATATATAAAATCAAGTTCAGCTGTATTACCGGATTTCCAGTAATATGGAATCTTTTTTTGATATAACAATTCATTCATAACATAATTTTCAGTTATTGCGCCTTTGAAAGTCTTCAATGTATCATTTTCTGACATATAATCACCTATTGATACTCCTAGTCTTCTACTGAGCAAACCTATGTCTGACATAAGTCGGAGGCCAAGCGGTCTTAGGAA
>JAZUJY010000079.1:0-3701 GCA_045643005.1 Oscillospiraceae bacterium
TATACATACATCAATCAACAAAGAAAAAGATACAAAAATAATAAAATTATTGAGAACAGAAAACATCCACAGATATAACAGGCAATAAAGAGAAAAATATTATTATTGAGAATTATTCAAACATTTGACATACTTTCATACTCCATTACAAACGAAGAAGCCGCCCAATAGGGTGGTTTTTTCTTGTTTGTATAACTTACATTCAAGTACAAAAAACTTTCTGATAAAGGACTGTGCAATTTGTGCAGAATGCTTTTTCTGCTTTGCGATTTAATGTCGGCTATTATTGGAAAGAGCCGTCAAATATCCCGCATTTTCCCTTTAAGGCAACACCGCACAAAGATTGTGCGGCAGAAACGCTGGCATATTAATACAGAAAAAGCAGAATTAGCAAACTGCATACTAACTCTGCTCTTCTAAAAAAATTTGAATAAATTAAAAAACTTACACACTTTACTTGACAAACCCTGTTGCCATAGATAAATTACCCCATCAGGTTCAATATGACATCACAGCTTCTGAATACATCAGCACACCATTTGAAGCATTCGGGTGAATGTGATCAAGGAGATATGTTCTGTCAGGCATTAAGTTCAACTTGTTTCTGATATACAAATTAGCATTTATAAAACCGCATCTGTTTGCACTGCAATATTGTTCAAGGGCAGAAGAGTATTCATCATTTAATTCAGTCTTCTGTGCGAAAGAAAGACTACAGAACGGATCGCCATCAGTGGAATACCATGGTGCTATGAAAATATATTCCGCATCGGATGAAATAGCTGATAATCCTCTTTTGAGCGTGTCAATTTCAGAAACAAAATTCTCTGCTGTCATTGCACACTCATTCTCATCACGGTATCTGACATCATTTGTACCAAGAGCAATAATATATAGCTGTGCTTCCGGAATCTCATTAACATGAGATATAATATAGGATACTGTACAGCCTCCTTTTGAATAATTCATAAACTGCTTGTCTTTAAATTCAGTTTCTATCGGCTCATACCATGGACAGCCGCCATTTTTTGTTCCTTCAGTAACACTGTCGCCTATAAAGCATATTGACTCAGCTTTATCGATTGCAGAACAAAGAACACCTGTTCTCATTTCGTCAGTTATATCCAGACCTGTTGCTTTTGAACGTATAAATCCGTTTTCATTGAAATAATAACGTTCAGTTACAGACGATATATCCATTTTGTGTCCGAAAATGACACTCGTTATAGTTTCATTGGCATCGGCTGCTTTACTAATATCATCAGTAGTAAGCTGTGCTCTGAGTTCTTTGCTGAACATGATCTCATGTATCGGCACTGCACGGTAATTACCGTCAGCCCTTGCATGAGTATACAATGGAACTATACTTCCGCCAATAACTTCTTTTGTATCACGGTCGATATAAACATCGGTCAGAATACTCGTATCACCTTGATTTTCACGGTAAATATTAGCAAAATTTCCCGGACAGTATCCGATAAAAATTTTTCTGCCATTGTAATTTTCAATCTCTACAGGTTCAACTGCGTGCGGATGATCTCCAAGTATCACATCTGCACCATTCTCTTTGAAAATATTGAACCAGACTTCCTGTTCATTATCCGTTCCGTTTGAAAACTGAGTGCCGATATGCGGTAAAACTACGATCAAATCAGGTGACATTTCTTTAGCGGTTCTGAAATCTTCTTCCACCGACTCTCTGAGTTTTTCAAACTGTTCACCTTCTGTTCCGGAAATTACAGATGTCAGATAGGATAATTCTCCGTCGATCAACAGATCATTGTCAACATTATTACAGCCATAGGTATAAGAAAGTACAGCCATTTTTAATCCCTGACACTCTATCAATTTTACGTGATTCTGTTTTTTATCATCATACGAGCGATATGAACCTGTATAGTCAAGACCCGTTTTTTTCAGGATATCTATTGTCCTTACAGCACCATCCACGCCTTTATCCATAAGATGATTATTGGCAGTTGTAACAAGATCAAATCCTGCATTTTTAACAGCAGCGGAAAATGTATCCGGGAAATTCAGATACAGCTCTTTTCCGTCATCAAAATTACCGGAAGAATACCCTGCCTGTTCTCCTGCCATCGGGCCTTCAAATACACCTATAGCATAATCCGCAGAGGAAATATACGGCTTTGCATATTCAAAAACATCTGTAAAATCATATTCACTGCCATTATATGCTCTTTTCACCTGATCTTCAAGCAAAATCAAGTCTCCTGAAAAAGTAATTCGGAATGCATTATCAAACGCCGCCTTCTGTTCATCAGTCATTACAGGATAGAGAATATCTGTTTCAGCACTTTCATTCTCATCAGTTTCTGAGTATTCACCCTTCAGCAGTTTTATAATATCATCTCCATCAACGCCTGAATATGACTGTAATACTACAGATACTACAAAGCCTAATGAAACTAAAAGAGCAGCTATCTGGGCTAAGGAAGTTTTTCTGTTCTCTTTTGGTATAAATATTTCAACTCCGCCGTCTGCAAACCGATTGAAGTATTTCTGAAACAGATCATTTCCAAACAAGAGACATATAATGATCGTTGATAATACTGAAAACAGTACTATCAAACCATCCTCTTTATCCTTCAGACAATCACTGATAAATAATGTAACAGGTCTGTGGAAAATAAAGATCCAAAGAGAATTCCGCCCGAACATTGATACAACAGGTATACTTTTTGACGGTGTCAGATTTCTTATTGCATATACAGCAAGAAAAGCAATAATATAAAGTACGAGCCTGCCAAAAGCATCTGCCGGTTCATTATATGCTCCTATTTGTAATGCATCGTCAGTATAATGGAAAAATTGATATGATGCATACATCAATACAGCTGTACCTGCGAGACATAGAAGTCCTACCGGCAATTTCTGAGAATATTTTTTTTGACATAACCTGTCACTCTTTTCAACAGTCAGTAAATATCCGCACATATAATAAGGATAAAAGCCAATGATTCTGGCTGCTGAAAAAGTATTGTCAATAGAAGGATAAAATCCAATAAACAATGCAACAACAAAAAGAATCAGGCGAATCTCCTTGAATTTTGCAATATAATGTGCCGTAAGCCGCCACACAATAAGAGCAATAAGATACCAATAGGAATACATTGGCTGTAATAAAGAAGTAAAGCCATAAACAAACCCCATAATACTGTTAAAAATAAAATACAGGAATATAAGCCTTATTATACTTTCAAAGCTGTGAGATCTTTCACTTTTTCCAAAGTAACCCGAAACAAAAACAAACGCAGGCATATGAAACATATAAATATAGTCTACAATGTTATTTATCATATCTGATTTTCCCTGCATTTGAAACAGTATGTGCGCAAATACAACTAAGATAATAAGCATTCCTTTTATATTATCCCAGTAAGCACTTCTTGTACTTTTATTTAATTCTTTCACTATTTCACTCCTTAAAACAGAATATAATCTGATATCGAGCCGAGTTTATTGAAAAAATGCATACAAACTCTGATTCACTTATCTAAGGCAACACCGCACAAAGCACATCTGACGACTTTGTACGCCATAAACTTGTATCTTTTCCGTCATCTTGCACAGAAATTCTTTGCCATACGTGGTCTCTCCCTGTGGGAGAGGTGTCAGCAAAGCTGACAGAGAGGCTGACCGACAGACCAGTATGCCTGCAAAATTTCTGTACAATCTGA
>JAZUJY010000080.1:0-27322 GCA_045643005.1 Oscillospiraceae bacterium
TTATATCCTCTGAATAAAAACAGGTCGGATAAGTTTATACAAACATAACCGACCTTTACTTTTTATTCAATTTTTCTGAATTTATTTATGGTTATATACACCTAAAATGGTGAGTTACAATAAATTGATGCGTTTATCCTAACCGGTTCATATATCAAAGCGAAATGAATGCAGTGTATATTCCGTCAAGATCACAGCGTTTCAGCATGCGGTCTGTATTTTTTACCCAACTGTCATCTATCTTCAGAAGCTCAACGTAATGGCTCCAATTCAAATTTTGCAGCAGTGTCGCAAAATTTTTCAAAGCTCTGCTTTTAACAAGCAGAGGCGGGAGATATCCTCTGTGTTGTTATAAAGAGAAATAATACCTTTGTAAAAAAAATCTCTCTGCCTATCATTAAGACAAAGAGATCATTTATATCAATCTTCAACCATCTATTCATCAACAGTTCTGCTCTCACTTGAAATATTTACTCTTTTATATTTTCTGTTTTCGTATTATTTTTACTATAAGATAAATAAGATACGGCAGTGATAGTCCCATAAACAATACAAATCCGAAGAATGGATTAATACGTAATGAGGGTATAATAAAAGGACCGATAATAAAAGAATAAACCAAACACAGTATGCCGTGAAAATGAAATATGGTTTCATTTCTGAAATTTACTGTACATGCAAGAGCGTCGGCCATTATTATAAAGCATAAGTACCTTCTTAGATGTCCCGGATATACTCCAAAAAAATAATCAAAACCGTATTTTACTCTATAGTACACAGAGACGGAAATCAGTAAAGCTATACAAATCAGATCAATAACAAGCTGAAATACTGTCAGTCCGGACATTAGTTTCTCTTTTCTCTCATCCAATGTCAGCACCTCTTATCGAACAGTAACCGGCAAGCTCCACTATATCCTGTCCTTCATCTGAAATCATGTAATCATAGATTTCAGATGCCTTTGAATTATTGTCACCATCCCTCATCACCTCATAATAAGGGACTGTAAAAGGATATGATCCGTTCTTAAGATTTTCATTTTCAGGTGAAATGTCGTTTACTCTAATCATTTTTATATCCGGATTTTTGTATAGATTATTCATATAGTAATAATATGTATAGCCAATCGAACATACGTTGTTTTCATATTCGGCCACACATTCTATAAGATTGCCCATTCCCTCAATATATATTGTTTTCGGTGAGTCATCAAGTTTTTTGCCTTTCATGACCATCTTTTCCATAGCAGTCTGGGAACCTGAATTTTTCTCACGCTGATACGCTTCAATCTTTTCATCCTTGCCGCCGACTTCCTTCCAGTTCTTTATTTTCCCGCTGTATATATCCTGGATCTGTTCGACTGTAAGACTGTCAACAGGGTTGTCTTTATGGGTGATAAAAACAAAACCGTCAAGCGCAACCGGAGTCATTTTAAGTTTAACATTGTTATCTTTAGCCAGCTGTTCTTCTTCATCTGACGGAGGAGTAACAAAAATAATATTCTTCTTGTTTCCATTTATAAGATTTACATAAGCATCGTGGGTTGTGTTGTGTTTAACCAGTCTTTCCGCTTTACAGTCTTCATTTACAAACTGTCTGCACAGTTCGGCTGTAATCGGAATAGTTGCAGTTGAACCGTCTATTTCTTTTATGAATACACTTTCAATCTTTGATTTATCAGATGCGATCTGGTGCCATGATTCCGGCTTCTGAAGCATTACATTTACTGCAGGCGAAATTGTTCCTTCTTCATCTGAAATTGTCCGTTCTGCAGTCTTGTCTCCTGTACCGTTTTTCACTTCTCCTTTGTATGTTCCTGTATATACAAACATTGCAAGTGCAGTTGTAGCAATCAAAGCTCCAAATACTGTAATTATCGTTTTTTTATTCATAATCGTATTATGTTCCTCTCTTAATATTATCTTCGATTTCACTTCTTAAGTAAACAAATAAGTAAATATGTATCCTCCTTCTTTTTATTCTTGGTACAATCTCCGAATGCTTTAAAAGCTCTTCCTCGAACTGCTGTAAGTTCAAATCAGAGCTTTAAACTCTCCCATTGCAGTCGGCTGAAATATCACACAGCCCCTGACAACTTGTGTATCATACTGTCATAAATTTTGCCTTCTTTGTTAAAATATATAAATATTGTACAGCATTAATGTGCATTTGTCAACAGATTGATACTTATTTTACATCATTTCTGTACAAATGCATATTTTATCACTAATTGTTTTGTATACATACTACAATTTAAGGTTCTTGTACCGGAATTCTAAATATTTTCAGTTATTTCATCCAATACCTTTACTTCATAATAAGCATTGTTGAAATCATCATTATCATAATCTTCAATGAATTCAGGGTCAACCAAAAATGTTTTGCCTGCAAAGGTATGAAGTTTAACTCTTCCGTTAAAAAATGCGCCTTGTCCGGCGTAGTAAATCATTTGATCTGTTATCTGTTTGAAGTCCTGAATGTTCTCTTTTTCCACATTTCTAATACTAATATCAGGTCTCCCAAATTTCGACATTCCTCTGGTATGAAGCCAGAATTTTTCATTTTCTTCCGAAGCCAGAATAACAACATGATCCTGTGCGTTAATCTCTTTTTCAAAAAAATTCTTATTCCATTCCTCAGGTGTAAAGAGTGAAAAAGTAAGCAGATCCATTACTCCACACGCACCTTTATCAATATATGCCTTGATAATTCCGATTACATTGACCATATATTCAAAAGTTGAGTCGTTTGATACTTCAACGGTTATAACAACACATTTATCTGCCGCTTTACATTTCTCATACAACCGGAAATTGGTGTGTTTAAGGATCTTTCCAAGACTTCCGCTGAAAAAACTTTCTATATAATCAGCGTTACTTTCTCGTGTAAGCAAATGAATATTAAGACCTTCCGGAAATTCAGTCACATGATGCTTTGTGCGTGAGATCTCCGGATTTTCTTCTGACGCCCCAAAAATTACATAATACAGAATAGGCTTATAATTTATGTCCTTATAATATTCTCTGTTCATAAAACCTCCATAATATACTCATTTTCTTACCTGTTTCAAGACACAAACAAGCCGGTTTCAATCTTAAACTGATGAGAACCGGCTTTTATCTGCACACTTCAGCAGATTTTAGTTGTCAGGTATTCAAAGCTCTGCTTTTAACAAGCAGAGGCGATTCGGAGTCATGTAGTAATAATAGCTGTTTCTTCTGTGTTATTTACCGGAGTCTCAGCAGGAATTACGACTTCATCGTTACTGAAGCCGGAAAAGTCGTCGGGATAAACAGTTTCTACTATCGGATCGCCTTTCTCATCAAAGCCGAGCAACTCGTCATAAATTCCACCCCAGATCTCATTTCCTGAAGCATCCTTTCCTAGTAGTTTGGCTTCGGCACCGACAGATAATACTGCTGATGAAAATACAAGGCACAAGCTTAGAATTCCTGATATAATTCTTTTGGTTTTCAATCGATCACTCCTGTAACATTTCCAAATAACGTTTCAAACTCTTTCATATCAATATTTTTAATACTATGATAATATCAGCATACCGGAAGGTTACTTCAGATATAAAGTATACTCTGATACCGATATCTAAGATAATTATACCATACCTGAAATAAAATTTCTATTTCCCCATATATTTCTCTGCCAAAGTTTGATTAAATGATTTGTATATTTTTTTGCCGTTTACATTACGAAGGTCGAATGATGACGGAAAACTGTACGGCTCATTTTTAATCATTTTTGCGCCCTGACCCTCTTCGAGTCCGACAAGTGTTTCACCGATGATACTTCCGTTTTCAGGTGCATCGTTTTCAGCCGAGTAGACAAATTATCCTGCAGCGGACATTGTAAAAATAATACTGAAAACTGCGCTTATAGCCTTGATAGTTCTTTTTTTTATTGTGAATTACTCCTTAAATTTAATATATATTGCTACACCGTATATCTGCTCAAAGCAACAGGAGACGGTGATTTGCTCTTATCTTATCTGCCCGTTCAAAGCAGATATTAACAAAAAGAAAGTATGAAATCTTTCACCCTTAATATATGCTGACCGTAAATACAAATAAAAATTCCAGATATTTTTAAAAAATTTTGTAGCTATTTACGACTTAAAAAGCTGAACATTAATATATTTCAATTTTTTCCTTTTATATTTCAAACGGCCGCATATTGTATCTCCATATATATTATATTTATAGTATAAAAACTATTATTTTAATAGATATAAGAAAATGAATTGATATCGGCTTGAATCTTCATTATCTAATTTGCTCATATATTGCAAAATTTATATTTAGTACTTGACGTAATGATGAATGCATGCTAGAATAATTTAATGAAACAGATATTATTGAATAATCTTCCTGATAAGACAAATGATATCATTTATAAATACGAAAAAGTTTAAAGGAGCCAATTAAAGTGAAAAATGCCAAACTTATATTAATTATTTCTATGCTGTTCTCTTCATTCTGTTTATCATCATGCGGAGCAGAAGAAATTGAAAACGACAATGCAAAAATTAATATTTCAGAAATATGTTCGGAAACAGAGAGTGCAAACATCACAGAATCAGAAGCAGTAACCGCTTTTGATTCAACTTCATATCTCAATCAGCAGGATAAGCCAATAAACACTTCTGTATCTACTGACGGTGAAACATACTATACACTTAATAATTTTGTATTCCCTGTTTCAAATGAATACAAACTATATGAAACCGGCAGTGCATGCTATGAATTCAAATCAGTAAAAACCGGAACTCTGTTATTAGTCTTGGCTGAACCGGGCACGTACAGTGAAAACATGGATATTCTCAAAGAATATTCAGAATTAAACAATGCTGAATTTGTCGAAGATAAAGAATACAATGGTCTTTGCGGAAGTTACTATTATTCAGGAAACAAAACAGACACTAATACAGAGATGTGTATGAGCGTAACAAATACAGATACGGCTGACTATAATGAAAACACACGTTTTATACAATTTGATGTACGTTCTTTTGATGACTATGAAGAAGTAAACAATACACTGAATTATACTTTGAAAAATATAGTATATGATGAGAATGCAAATACATCCGAACTTCGATTTAATACATTTGACTGTCCGTATTTTTCAATAACATCCAATGATAAATGGGTTTATGGTTATGGAGACTATAAATTTGATCATGATGAATACTATATATCATTTTATCATGCATCCGATGGAGAACATCCTCAAAATTATACAGCCTTTTCTGCAAATGATAACCCTGACCGTCGTTCTATCGATGAAGAAGCTGCAGATTATCTTGATCAGGACTTTGAAAATAAAAAAACTGAACATATAAATTTTATGGGTTATGATGCGGTAGAAGTTATACTGGCAAGTGAAGACAATAGATTTATATATATTATTTTTGATAACGGAAATGCTTTATTTAATGTTTTCTCAAATATATCAACCGGTGAAAACTATAATACCTTATGTGAAGACTCAAATGAATTTTTTAAAAGTCTTGTTATAAAATAAATATAGTATAAGCTCTGCCTGTTAAAAGCAGAGCTTTAAACATAAGGAGGAATATCAAATGACAGAAGAAGAAAATCAAAATCTGCGTGCAAAAAGTGCAGCATCTGAAACTGCAGGCATCACAGCAGGATATAACGAATCACGCAAAGAATTCATCCTTCCAAACGGTGTGACTATTCCTGCAGTGGGATTTGGATCGTATCTATCCACGGAAAACGGTTCACAGGCGGTTACTGATGCACTTGATGCCGGATACCGCTATATTGATACGGCTAAGTTTTACCGAAACGAAGAAGCAATTGGAGAAACAATTGCCAGGTCAGGCATCCGTCGTGAGGATTTGTTTTTATGCAGCAAAGTCTGGCCGACCGAACTTGGTAAAGAGAAAACCCTCGCATCTTTTACTGAATCCTGTCAAAAGCTGCAGACAGATTATCTGGACATGTATCTTATCCACTGGCCGAAAGAAAATGCCGACGATCCTGACTGGTTTGAAAAGGTACAGCAGGCATGGAGCGTGATGGAGGAACTGTATGAGCAAAGAAAAATACGCGTCATCGGCGTTTCGAACTTTCTTCCGCATCATCTCCGCCCGTTACTTAAGACTGCACGCATTCTGCCGTCAGTCGATCAGCTTGAACTGCATGTCGGATATATGCAGGAATATACGCTTGACTTTCTCCAAAAGAACGGCATTCTTCCGCAGGCATGGAGTCCTCTCGGCAGAGCAAAGCTCCTGTCTGATACAGAGATCACCGGAATAGCATCAAAATACGGTTGTACCAATGCACAGCTCCTTCTGAGATATCTCAATCAGCGAGGCATAGCTGTTATACCGAAATCCTCATCAAAAGACAGAATGCTTGAAAACCTTGATATTTTCGGTTTCACGATTTCCGAAGACGATATGTCCTATCTTTCATGCCTGCCTCAGCGCGGCTGGTCCGGTGAGCATCCTGACAGACCTGTTTAACAAGGACAGACCTCCTGTATATTTATTCGGATTTGAATTCGGTTTATCATTATCATAAAACACAAAACTGCCCGTAAGCAGGAAACAGAAAAATATTCTGAATCTGCCTTACGGGCAAAATTATTTTAAACACTCGCAAATAGTCAGGCTACAGGCTCAATATCTCCTGACTCTTCCCTTCTTTTTTGCATAATATTTTCATTTTGTATTTCTCCTTTGTTGTATATATCCGATTGTTCCAAACATGGCTGAAACAAGAAGTTCTGTAAAACCGGTGTTTGTATACTTATCCGACTGAAAAAGGAATCTGAAAAGGTGCTGTTCTCCGACAGCAAATCTTATGTAATTCAGACCGATAGAAATCATCATGTTTTCATTGTCAGATACGTTCATAATATATTCGCTGTGATATTTATCCGCAGCTGCATAGATATCATTTCCATTACTTTCTGAAGTTTGTGTTGTAACTATTTCTGATGAAGAAAAAGTAACTCATTTAACTTGCTTTCATTTATTACACGAAAATAACTCATAAAACTACGCACTTTTTTTGAAAATTTTTTAATATATTTCAAAATAAAAGGATATCCTCCAAACCTTACGAGTCAGAAGATATCCTTCGGTGTTTAATGCTCTGTTCAAAAATACCCTTAAATCATCATAAAAAACATCAGATGTTATCATTATTTTTCTTCGGATTCTTTTCACCTGATGTCCTGTCCTTTTCAGTAAACGGATTTGTCTTTCTGTTTGACAGAATACATTCCTTGCACGGAGAAACAACGCATTTTATAAGTTTAAGATGATAAGGACATACCAAGCATTTTGCATGTGTGATCATAATAAAATCCCCCCCTGAATAATCAATGCTTTATTTATAGTATACTATAAATATTTAAATTTGTCTACTTAATTCAAAACTCCGGCAAAGTATTTACGCTGCCGGAGTTTTTTTCATCCTGTTTTATTATGCCACATGACCTTTCAAAGATCATCTTTAAAAAAATCTGTCACAATCATTTTTTGATGCTGACGAGCTTACTGATCAGATCCATTCCTCTTAAAGGACCGTCAGGTGTACTGTTGTTTAAAACCATTGAATCCGGTCTGTAATATAATTTAAAGGCGAATTCCGGATTTTTACCTGATTTATAAGCAAAAGGTGATTTTGTACCAATACCATACTGAACGCCCTGAATCCATTCACCTGTCTGGGAATTGAAATACAGACAGCTTACTGCATCGTATTTTTCCCAGTTTACATCATAAAGAAGGATCCTTGCATCCATTCCTTCCCACTGCTTGTTTGTGTTCTTATCCTTTGCATTTTCCTTAAATTCCATACCGAGACAAACTATTGCATGACCGCCGATATTTGAATTTTCTGCATAGCTGAAAGCAGCCACATCTGCACCATATGTGATAAACTCAATATATGTAAGCATTTCATCATCCTTGTCAGTGAACGCTGCAGATCCGCCGTCATTTGAAAGGCTGTAGTCAGGTTTGTTTGTGTAGTCTGCCCATACTGTATTTACAATGGATTTTGTATAATCAGAACAATCTGATTTTAAATCAGAGATCGCGCTGTATCCCGGTGCAAGCTGGTCTATGCTTAAATATCCATTATAAACAAGCGCGCTCACAGCAGCCATTCCGTAGCATGAACCGGTCTGTCCGCTGTCAAGACATGATTTGTCCACATAAGGCTTGTGTCCGTCAATATACAAATGAGTATTTACTTTTACACCGTCTTCAAACTCTGCGAACATCTTAGGAACGTTGCCGCTCGACCACATGTACGGCTTAAAGTTTTCTATTGCTTCATTCGGAGCATCCTTTGTGTCTTTGTATGTAAATTTATAATAATTTGCATAGCTCTTTACTTTTCCGCCGCCGTTTGTGCTCCATAAGGTGAAGTTTGTCTTTCTTCCTGTATAATTGCGCATTGAATCATATCCGAGCGCCTGCGGTTCGATCGTTACATTCGGGTTTTTGCATACAAAGTAATCCATCGGATCACATCCGTAAAAAGCCTGCTTGCCTATATATGAAAGACTATTTCCGGTAAGAACATTTTTAAGCTGATGGCAGCTCATAAACGCACATTCACCTACGCTTGTTACGTTCGGAATATAAATCGTCCTAAGCCCGAATGCGTTATAGAAAGCATATTTTTCTATAGTTTTTACTGTTGAAGGCAGCTTTATGATCAGTTCATTTTTTGATGATGTGCAGTACTGGAAAGTGCCTTCAGATATTTTGGTGATATTTGATTCGGACAGATCTATATTTCCAAGACCATAACATCCGTAAAAAGCATATTTTCCAAGATATGAAAGCTTTGGAATCTCCATATCATCCGACATACTGCTGCATCCGTAAAAAGCATAGTCTCCTATACTTTCAACATTTTCAAAAAAGCACGGTGAACTCATGGCTGAACAGTTCATGAAGGCGTTGTATCCGATCTGTTTTAACACGCAATGGAATACTCCGTCTGAATCCATGGCATATGAAGAACACACACTCTTTAAATTTGTACAGCCTTCAAATGCAAAGCTTCCGATTTCTGTGGCATACTTAGGCAGGCTGACTGATATGAGACTTTGCTGTCCTCTGAAAGCATTGTCACCTATAGCTGTTACTGTATAAGTAACATTCTGATACTGAACTGTTTCAGGAATATAAGCAAATGACTGTTCTTTTGTGGTCGTACAGCCTGAAAGAACAACTTTTTTTGCATTATAATCAGTAATTGAAAAATAATAAGTAATTCCGCCGCTCTGGTCTTTATAATAAAAATACCTGTTTGAAAAACCAGAAGTATAATCTGATACTGAAGCAGCTGATACGACCGTCTGATCCTGAGTTTTTCCTGTAAATAAACTGTTTGCACCAAATGAACTGCACATACATAATGCAGCAATTATTAACGCCGTACTGCGTTTTATTTTTTTATTCATAACTTTTACCTCTCAAAAAATCGATCCTGCCATGTATTCAGTGTGCACCCTGAATACGCGGCATTGTAAGTTCTTTCTGACTAAACTGATTATACCATGACAGGGATTTTACGGTCAACAGAATATCGTTAAGATGCATTATTGCAAAGGTAAGTTGCACAAAAAAATCTCACTTTTCAAAAAGTACAAAAGAAAAGTGAGATTATTTCATTACTGTTTTTTCGTTAATTCTTTTATTCCTTTTACTATCTGCGCAGCTCCGACTGCAATAAACAAACCAAAAAATAATATACATAAAACCATACCAGGAAAATTTGTTTTCATAGACAACATCTTTGATGCTGCAATAGGCAAAGGAACCAGTACAAAAATTGAACCAAATACAATAGATATAAATGCGCTGATTTTATCATCGCCTTTTTCACATTCAATATATCTCGGATCATCTGAATGGAGTGTATCATTTGTTGACACCATATATACTTCCGGATTTGACATATCTACAAATACCTTTGCACTGTCTCCCGGTTTAAACGGTATTTTCTTGGGGTTGGAATACTCTTCTGATTTAAAGAAAACAGGCTGCGAGTATTCGCTTTCATATCTAAAGAGCGCATAATATGTATAATAATCGGTTTCCTGACCGGAATGATAAACTTCTCTGACTGAATCAAATTCTGCGTAGATGTATTCGTTTCTGTAGATAAGGTCGTTTATGATCTTTCCTTTTTTTCTGTCATTGATAAAATACAATATTCCTCCGACAAGCACTGAAATTCCCACAATAATAAATATCAAAACACCGAATTCAAAATTTCTCTCTTCGATCAATGCCAGTAAATTAAGCACTGTGAACATCAAGCCAAACAATATCAAAAATATTCCTAAACCCGCTTTTGATTTGTACTTTTCTTTTTTCATAATAATCTTTCCTTTCTTTTCTACAATTCTGCTTTTGTATTTTTAAAAATACATTTGTATTTCTAAAAATATTATACTACCTTTCAGTTAAAAAAGCAATAGATTTTGTTATTTTTTTTTCAAAAAAATCGAAAAAAAATCAACAGTCTGCTATGAAAAATGCAAACTGTTGATTTGTATGTAAATATCTATTTTTTATTTATATTATTTTCTGAGCTCCATTATGCCCTTTAAAATCGAAGTGGTACCAATGGCAGAAAAGATTCCAAAGAACAAAAACATAGCTATAAACAACGGAAGAACGGCTTCCTTAGTCATCACAACAGTAATTCCCATGATAAAAGGAACCAGAATAAAAGCTGCCCCTCCGATAATAAGACCTGTTCCGATTTTTTTGGTTTTATGTTTTCTTCCTCTGTAAATATTCAGCATATCATCTTTTTCAAGCATTTCTTTTGAACATACAAGATATGTCTTCGGATCAGCAATATCCACATAGATCTTTGCCATGTCTCCGTGTTTAAAAGGAACGCTGTATCTGTCATCATATTCTTCGGATCTGAAGAAATGAATGTTTCCTCTGTCATCCTTATATCTGAAAACTGCAAAAAATGCAGTACGTTTAACATTATCATCATTGTGACATGTCTCTTTAATTGATTCAAAATCAGCATAAATATATTCATTTCTCAATATCAGTTCATTAATGATCTTTGTCTTTTTAAGTTCAAGAATAATATCTGCCAGACCTGCTGAAAAAACGAGCAGTCCTATGACCAGATATTCAATAATATTTCCGTTCATGTCACCTATGATAAGCGGAAATCCTCCGAAGGCCACTCCGAGTATCATCAATAACATTCCTATACAGATCTTTGCTTTATTCCTTTCTTTTTTCATAAAAATCCTTTCCTTTCCAAAAATCCTTGTTCTCCGTATTTCATTCGCCGTTCAGGCGATTCTGCTCTTTGTCTTTCAAAGCTCTGCTTTTAACAAGCAGAGGCGTGGGATATCCGCTTTGTTGTTATACAACAATATCCTCCGCTGAGAATAAACGAAGGATATTATTGGTAGTATATTGTAAAATTAAATGAGATATCAGATAGTACGTTTAAGATTTGAAGCGTTATTCTTAAGTGCTGCGTCGAGTGCGTCTCTTGCATCTGCTACGTTTGTGTTAAGATGATTTACGACCTTTACGTTGTAGTTATGAAATTTTGCAAATGAAGGTTTGAGCATTTCAAAAGCTTCTCTCATTTCATCTGATGCTTCTGATTCCCAGTAGCCTTCAACTCTTCTCATTTCATTTTCAAACTGTCCTAAAAGATCCATGATATCTGAATCGTATTTGGAAATTTTCTGAGCACAGTTTCTGATTTCATTTGAATTTAAAAATATTTTCTCTGTAGCCATATCAAGCACCTCTCAATTATTCAAATTTGATTCCGGCAGCTGCGGATTTTAATTCCTGTTCCTGGCTGTCATATGATGTTGCTGTGTTTGTCAGCATTTCGCTGTATTCGTTCATTAATTCATGAAGCTGGTTGAATGCCGGCTTGATTCCTTCAATTGCTGCCTTGAAAGCATCGATTCCTGAACCCTGCCATACATCTGAAAGTTCACTGTCTACCAGTGTTACGATGGCTTCATAATTTTTAAAAATATCTGTTGAAAGATTGCTTATTGTAGAAGCTGATTTTCTTAATTCATCAGTTCCTGCGTTAAGATGTCTGATTGTTCCCATTTTTTATTCCTCCTGATTATTTTTTAAAACCTTTTTAAACCGGTTTTTGTTCTTTTCTTTGATTCTATTATAGCACACAGATAGTTTTTCTTTATAAAAAAACGAAGTTCTTAATATTTTAGCTATTTTAGGCAAAAAGTGATCTCTGAATTAACCAAACTACGTGGTTTCAAAATTTTTATGCTGTTTTTCACCACCCCGCATGCTGTACTTCTCCCCCCTGTATGCTGACTGTAACCACCTGTTTTATCGGTTTTTTATTCTTTTATTATAATAAGGAACAATAAAAAGCAGCGTCCTTCATCTCAAAAAGGACACTGCCTGCATTAATACCATATATATTTCCTATAGGAATTTTTTATACCAGCATAAGTCCGGAATAATTCTTTATTCCGACTTCATAAAGCTTCTTATTCGGATCATATATTTTTCCGCTTTCTCTGCTGCACAGAATATCGGATCCGCATGATGTAAAAAATCCGTCTGATACCTCTGTCAGGATCTCAGCAATAAGACCTGCGGCCTCATACACATAAATATCCTCAGAAAGAAATATCTCATATGATTTTCCGTTTGCCGGAAGAAAAACCTCTGTAAGTATCTTATTCATTATGATCACCTGCCGCATTTATAATATTTGCCGTAACATGACCGTCCTTAATGACAACGGCCTGTGTTTCTTCATTTCCTGCATCAAAGGAGTTATCAGTGATAAACAGATCCTGCTTTGAAAAACCTGTTCCAAGCCAGATCCCAAGCTGATTGAACCATTCATCATGCTGATTGTCAGTATACAGACGTTCCTTGTCTCTGCTTCCTACAACAATGATCCTCTGATAGCATCCGCACGGATCATTCATCTTTTCCGGAGTATCAGCTACAACATAATGAATATTGTGAATATCGCATCCGAGCATTGCCTCGACAAATCTTACCATACACATCATGCTTGTCCTGCCTACAGCCTCAAAACCGTTTATAACAACATAAACATGTCTGAATCCGTCAGGAAGGTACCACTTGCCTGATTTGTCCTGCTCAAGTGCTGCATCTCTTTCGAGATAAAGATTTAAAAACGTCTCCTGCCAGTCATCCAGATCCATACCCTCATAATACTGATATATGCTGCCTTTTTTAACGGTAATGGATGCAAGCGGATCGATAAGAATTACATCAGCATTTTCATCATTTGAAAGAACTCCTGCTATATATTCGCAGAACTCTGACAGCTTTTCAGCGGAATCAGAAGATACAAAGGTCATGTATTTTTCTGTAAAGTCCTCAAAGAGGATCTCTTTTCCGCTCTGCTTTACTCCAAGCGGAACATTTGAAGCATCACCAAGATACATCTGAAGATCCGCCTTTGTATATTTCGGAGAATTGTCTGTATTCATCATATCAGGAATATCAAACTGGATGTTTTCAAAAGAATTGTCATCACAAAAATCAGAATATTTTTCACATGCTTCACTGCAGAGAGCTGAGATAACCTCAGCAGGATCCTGCATCTCCTGAACAACGCCTTCCTCATCATCAGGATTTGGAAAATATGAAAGAATATCTGCTGTCTGGAACTCGTAAACATGTGTTCCGTATTTTACAAGACCTCTTCCTCTGTAAGAAGCAGGAATAATGCCTTCTGTTCTGCCTAAAACTGCAGAATATTCAAGATTGTCATTCATCTTCAGCATGATATTCTGACCTATGTTCTGCTTGAGACGTGATGTAACATTTATCGTAGCAGATCCGAGTGCAATGAATATTCCGCATTTTACGCCTTCACGGGATATGTATACAAGATCTGACATCCTGTTTTCAAATGCTTCGGCAAACATGGAATAGTTGTTCAAAACGATAACTACAGACGGAAGTGTCTTTCCGGAATGGCGGCAGAAATCCTTGTACTCACCGCCAAAAGGTGCAAACAGCTTATGTCTGAGAGTTATCTCATCCTTCATCTTTGTAAGAAAATCAGCTACTCTGTCTGTTTCATCAGACAAAATAACATTTTTAACCTGAGGTGCACTTTCATAAACTCTGAAAAATCCCGAATCAAAATCAAGAATATGTATATTCAGATCTGCAGGAGAATAAGTCTTCACAAGCGAATAAATAAGCGTTGTAAAAAACATATCCATACCGCTTCCTGAAACACCGTAAACGCACAGATTTCCATTTTTGGAAAAAGGAATTGTCATGATGACCTGTCTTATTTCAAATATATCGTCCCATTTTCCTATCAGAGGCTCTATTTCATACTTATCCTGACGCTTTGTGTATTCGTCATAAAGATTATTTACAGAAATAAACGGCGGAAGCGGTAAGAGCCACAGCGGTCTTGCTCGCATGCAGGCAGCAAGTCCGATAATATACTGTCTTATGGCAACAAGCTCTGAAACAGTATGTCGTTTCATTACTTTGCTTTTTTCCTTTATCTTTTTCTCGGAGATCACTGAACCTGTACTGCTGATAAGCTCGGCTGTTTTTTCCTCCTTTACGATCCTTCTGTCTTCACCGGTATAATCAGCACCGCACCATGCAGACTGACCAAGGCTGAACAGTTCGTTGTATCCGACCTGAAGATAAAATCTTCCTGTTGTCTGAATAGCAGCTGCATCAGGACAATGGATAACAGCAGAGCTGTCCGCTTTATCCTGGACCTTAAGACAGATCTTGAAACGTGAGTTACTCCATATTTCCTGGCTTACTACTCCGTCCGGCTTCTGTGTCGCAAGAATAAGATGAACACCTAAGCTTCGTCCGATACGTGCTGTACTTACAAGAGACGCCATGAATTCAGGCTGCTGGGATTTAAGCTCTGCGAACTCATCACATACAATAAACAGATGCGGCAGTGCCTCCAGCGCCATTCCGTGTCTTCTCAGCTGCTGATATTTGTAAATATCCATCGTACCTTCACCGGAGAGCTTTCTGGCTGTCTTGAACATGTTCTGACGGCGTTTGAGCTCACTTTCGATAGCGATCCTCGATCTTTCAACAGTTGCACCGTCAAGGTTGGTTACAGTTCCTGCAAGGTGAGGAAGCTTTACTGTTTTTTCAACTTCCTTTCCGTCCTCCACAGTTCTCTCGATACTTTCAAACGCATCGGCAAGTCCGCCGCCCTTGTAGTCAATGATAAGGAATGCGACCTCCTCAGGACTGTAGTTTACTGCCATGGACAGAATAAACGTTATGATCGATTCACTCTTTCCTGAACCTGTAGTACCTGCTATAAGTCCGTGAGGACCATGATATTTTTCATGAAGATCAAGGTAAAATTTTTCACCGGACGTATTTACACCGATAGGCGCCTGAAGAGATTTTGAAGGATCGTTTTCAGTCCATCTTTTCAGACAGTTCAGATGTTCGACCTTTGATATTCCGAACATTTCAAGAAATGTAAGCATTTTCGGAAGCTTAAATCTTTCGGAAACACTGTCAAGCTTTATATTTGCAATACTGCTTAAAAATCTGTCAAACAAAGCACTGTTTACCCTGTCTGGTACAAACATCTGCTCTGTGCTTCTCTTTTCTATTACTTCAGTTCCTTCTTCACTGTTTTTCCTTGTTTTTATGATTCGTCTGTACATGCATGCCTTATCCATGCTTTCAAATTCGAACATTACATCGGAATTAAGATAATTTCTCATATCAAACAGGGTAATGATACTGAAGCGTATTGATTTGTATTTTTTCAGAATTGTCGGAAGGACTACTATCTGCTCTGCCATCTCACGGTCAGCCGCTATTATCAGGAAATAAGGACTTGCCGACAGGTCAGCGTCTGATTCTGTTCTGTTGGCGATCTCCTTTTCGATCTGGATAGAAAGCTCCTTGATGTCAAGTCGGTCAGAAGCTATATACCTGAAAGTATTCGTCTCATTCCACACATGCGGCAGCCAGTGTGAAAACGACCATTTTTCAGCCTCATTTTTATTATAGATATAGACAAGCTTCAGTTCGTCATAGCTGTACTGGGAAGCCAGCTGGACCGACAGTGCCTTTACAAATTCAAGAGCCGCATTTCTGTCTCCAGTACATCCGCAGAGACAGCCTTCCTTTAAAGGAAGCGGAATATTGACATTTTTTACTGTTCTGTCTTCGCTGACAAGCTGATAAAGATTGTCTGAAAGTGGATCAGAGGTAATGGAAAGCTTCTTTTCAGGGTACTTGAGTTCAAGTGATGACTGGATATCACCTTTTCCGATCATGATATTCAAAAAGTCATCATCATTTATGTTCTTGGACCACAGAAGCTTATCAGGCTCTCCTGAAGAACCTATAGCAAGAGCTGCACATTTGTCTGCAGGAAGATATCGCTCGTTCATGATATCGTACTCACAGTTTATAAGCCTCTTTATTTCACTTCGGGCTTCACTGATATATCCTGTATACTGCTCGCATCTTTCATTTTCTTTCTTTTTGAATCTCTTCTTTGTATATTTGCTGAGGACAAAAGGCCATAGCAGTGCACTTGTCATCATTGTTCCTGCCATGATGACTGAAGGAACACTGTCTGCAAGATTTCGTCCTCTGTAGAAGTTTGCAAGAACGCTGTAGCCGGCTACCATAACAGAACCCATACACATTGTAAACGACGGACCGAGTCTCAGGATCGCAGGATTTTCATCCTGTTTGTCCTTCTGCGGAGGCTGCTCGATAGTCAGCACCTTTCCGCCGAAGTTTGAAGTGTTCAGTCTGACAGTACGGTAAAAATATTTTCTTTCGATATTTTTCCTGTCAAACTGATCCTTTTCCTCCGGAATCTCAAATTTCTTTTCATAAAAAATATTATTGTCATATGAAACACTGTCACCGTAAAAATTTCCGGCTATAAAATCATATCCTATGATTATCTTGTATCCAAGGAAAAGCAGCATATCTCCCGGATTTAATTCAGATGAAGATATTCTTTTGTTATTGAGATATGTTCCGTTTCTGCTGTCCAGATCCTTTACATACCATCTGCCGCCTGTTCTGGTAATTTCAGCGTGAGAGCCTGATATGTACTTACTGTCGATGCAGATAGTATTTCCGCTCTTCTGGCCAATGGTAATATATGCCTCTTCATTTTTCAGGAACAGCTTTTTGAACATGCTCTTTTCTTTTTCAACAGGCTCCACGAAAATAATATATTCTTCCTCATCAGATTCGAGAATAAAAAGATCTCTTTCCTTTAAGATATGCCTGTTTTCTTCAATGGTATCATTTTTTATGCGAATAAACGAATCCCTGCTGATGATCCATTCATTTCCGACACCATCGATGTTAACAGTTTGTCTTACATTATCCTTTGTGTAATATTCAAGAAAATACCGTCCTTCCTTTTTATCAGGAAGTGTAATTGAGCTGATATAGCTGTTCTGAATAAGTGTAACAAAAAGCATCAGGTTCCCCTCCTTGGTATCCCGTTTTTTTATTTCAGGCATCTGAGATTGCTGATCAGAGCTGATCAGAATAAAATTTACCGTCCTTCAGATAATAAAGTTTACCGTTCAAATACAATACTTTCATGTCTCTTTCTGTTTTTTCAGGATGGATCACCTGACAGAAATCTTTTATATATGTCTTTTCGTCGTAAAATCCAACACCTATCCTGTTTACCACCGGAGCACCGTAAAACGATCCCGTTGCTTCTTCCGTAAAGAAAATAATATTTCCTATTGTCACCAGAGAATCAGGCTTTACAACTGAACTTTTAAGATATGGGATTCCGAGTATAAAACCGACTATAAAAAATATCAGTCCGAACAGTACTGAAAACGGCTGAACCTCATGGGTCTGAATGATCATAAATATCGAAATGAATATTCCGAAAATCATCAGTGCAAGCGGGATGATCCCTTTTGCTATTCCATGAAGAAATGAAAGAAATCGGTTTTTGCAAAATGAAGGAAGTGCGCTGTATTCTTCATTTGTAAGCTTTCTTTTCGGAGCCTCTCCAATGTTTATTTTATTAAAATTCAAAAGCTCCGGTCTTTCGAACACATCCGGAGGCTGCAGCTCCTTACCGTCAGCAAAAATCTCCTGCATCATCGGAGTAACACTGAGATAGTCATTCGAATAATAATTTTTCTGTCCCGCAAGTCCTTTGACATACGGAAGTGATGCACTTGTAACAGCAGTTGAAAGATTTCGCTGTTTACTGTCGTATTTCATGATCTCCATTATTTCACTTCTCCTTCATCATCCTGAGCTGTTGTTTTCTTCCTTTTCGGAGGCTGTTTTTTGGTGATCTCAGGATAGTACAGCCATTTGATACGGATCATTAGTCCGTAAAAGATAAAATAGTTAAAATTATCGATCTCTGCATCCGGCAAAGGTGTTCCGTTGGTGTGACAGTATTCCCAGCTGAAAACATCCTCCAGCTCAGTCATGTCTCTTTCAAACGGCTCAATGATCCTTCGTGCAACAGCTCTGTCAGCATTCATGACATCATCATATTTAGGAAGCTCAGGTGTACACTCAAGCAGTGTTTTCACGCTGATGATGTCTGCATTTTTCTTAAAGTAATTCATTTTTTTATGTTCGGCTATTTTCTTTAAGAAATAATAGCTGTTCGGATTTTTTTTGTGGTTTAAACTCATCAGACGCATAGGATACGGCATAACAGGCATACTTTTTAATATACGCATAAACTCAGGACTGAAAAAGAACACAATAAAATTGTTCTTGATCTGAGCATCATCGCATATTTTTATGTCGTTGAAGCTCTGCTCTCGGCTTGACGATTTTGCAAAAGTGACTTTCATATTTTTAAAGACCTTAAGTTCAGCATTTACCTGCTTTCTCATTTCTTTAAGGTTTTTCAGCTCGCACATTTTCATAAATTCATCAAGTGACAGAAAAACAGAAGGCTCCTTTGATCCGCTTTCCGTCCATTTGAGCATGATAGCATCAAAAAGTCTGTGAGTGGTCGCCTTTATTCCTCTTTCAAGCTCGGAAGCATTTTCAAGGGTAACTTTCAGATTTCCGTTGGACATCACAATCCTGTCTGATTCATCAGCAGTACCTGTATCACTCGTCTTCATCATGGCAAGCTTGTTTGTTGCCGTTGACTGTCTCATAATGCCGAACTTGTTTCTTAATACAGAGTTTACATGTACATCAACATTCAGAATATCGCCGACAGGACTCGAGCGTCCGTCTATCCCTTTATTCATCCCCATTACACATTACTCTTTCCCTATAAGAATTTCATACATACTGTTTAATCCTGTTTTAAATGAACTTATATCCTCAAGCATTTTGCGTACTTTATTTATATTATTTTCGGAAGGATATGCATCCGAAGCATCAATATACAAAAATACTTCATTAAGTATTCTCATTTTGTTGTTGTACTCCTCGCCCTCTCCTGCAAGCTCCTTTTCAAAATCCCTTCTCTGATCATTCATTTCATCGATCTGATCTGTAATGGTATCGGATTCGATACAGAACGAAACAAAATCAGGGATATTTATCCTCTCTGCAATGAGTCTGTAAAGCTCATTGTATGCAAGATGTTTTCTTAAACCGTCAAGAAGCAGCTCTTCGCGGAAATATGTTATTTTATCCTTTAGCTTTTCTATGGTTTCGAGACTCATCATTTCCTGGAAGCAGTCTATCTCCGGCTTGATAAAATAGTCGTTTATGTCAAGACACTTCGGTCTGCACGGGAATTCATTTTTTATTATCGCCACTCCCCTGAGTCTTGCTATCGGACCGGGTGCCGGCATTTCACTGTACTGCGTTTCAGTCATGATAACAGGAAGATCCTCGATCATTTTTCTTGCATGCTCGACCTGCTGTGACTGTGTCATATACATCATCAGTCTGCAGCATCCGTTCTGTGCCTGCTGATTGAACGCATTTGCCATCGCCTGTGATCTTACAACAAATTCCTGAAGCTGAATATAGCATTCGAGCGCATCTGCATCCTCAACCGTGGTTATCTTCTGCAAAAGACTGTCTATAGTCTTCTGGTCGAGGATATCACTCGTATTTCCGTTGTATTTTGAAATATCGCTTTTTATGATTTCTATTCCAAGTTCCTCACCTGAAATGCTTTCTGATGAAAGCAGACTTTCTATCTTACTGTTCATGGCATTTTCCTCACTCAAATTGTATTAATATACTCGCTCCATACTGATCCACTGTATCAGCAATGCTTTATTTTCCGTATTTTTTCTCTGCTTCCTTCAGAAAATCCTTTACTGACTCAGGATGATTTTCAAGGAACCATTTTATATGGTTTTTTATATATTCTTCTCTTATCAAAGGATCATTAAGGTCATTCGGGATCCTTTCCATTCTTGAATCGACTGAATCAAATCCCTCAAAAGGTTTTTTCAGTCTCTCCTCTGTAAGAAGAACATACTCGGGATTTATTTCTATTCCTATGCAGTTTCTGCCTGTCTGCTGACATACTCTCAGTGCCGTTCCCGAGCCGGAAAACGGATCAAGTACGGTATCGCCTTTATCAGAGCTTGCAAGGATCATTCGTTCATACAGTCCCTCCGGCTTCTGTGTCGGATGAGCTGTTCTTCCCCTGCTGCAATAGTGAACATGAGAAAATTCCCACACGTTTCCCGGGTTAGCACCTCTCATATTGTTCACTGACCGGTAATATTTCTGAGGGACCCTGACACTGTCAAGGTTAAATTTAAATTTTTCTGACTTTGTAAACATGAGAATATCGTCATGTCTCGGTGAAAAACCGACCTTTTTGCCTATTCCCTGTGTATAGTGCCAGACTATCCATGAGTTGAAAAAATACCCCATTTCACTCTCAAGAATATTGTAAATATATGAGATGAGCCTCATTCCCATAAAAATATAGACCGTACCGTCAGGTTTGAGAACTCTGTCTGCCTCTTTAAGCCATTTCCGCGAAAAATCAAGGTACTCGGAAAATTCAAGGGAATCATGATTGTTTCCATAATCCTTATTAAGATTGTACGGCGGATCTGTCACAATAAGATCAACCGAACCGTCCGGTATCTCCTTCATTTTTTCAAGGATTTCACCGGTTTTGATTTCAATAAACGGGTCATTGTAAAGTATCATTTTATATTTCCTTATCAGGGTATTTTTTTTAAAATTTATTTGCCGGAACAATTTATATCTCTACTATTTTATTATACCATAAATTATATAAAATATCAATTTATTAATGACAAAACATGCGCTGCATGTGCAAAAAAGTAAAAAAAGCAACAGAATCAACAAAAATCTGTTGCTTTTTTTGTAAGCCTTTTTTCAGTTATTTTTTCATCTTTCAACGTATCCGTTTTTATCTTCGCCTGAAAGCTCCGTTTTCTGTTCTTCATCATTCAATTTGCAAATATAATCAAGATGCATTCCGATCCTTACAAATCCTGTCCTTTTCTTCGCATCTTCGGAAAACTCAGCTTCGATATAGTCAGAATAGTTATTTATTATTACAGCACCGGTAAAATCGCATGCTTTTAAGTCTTTGTATACAGAATCTTCCATACTATATTCTCCTTTCGTATTTTAAACCTCTCAGTCAGCTTCGCTGACAGCTCTCCTTAAAAGGAGAGCCATTATTACGGCTAAATTATAGTTAATGAATTTTTTAAATCTTAGCGCAGTAAATGCCTCTCCTTTTAAGGAGAGGTGCTGAACGGAGTGAAGCGGAGAGGTCATTTTTTGATCTTGCGTTTGGTTCTGTCAAGTGCCAGAGAAATACCAAAAGTTGCACATACTATGCCGACAAGTGCAGCAACGGTCAGCCACAGCGGATTGTCATACACTCTGAAAAACGGATACGGTATCATGTTTCCGGTCCATATCTTTGCTATGCACAAAATCAGCACAATTACACCGTAAACCAATACCGGCACTCCACCGTACAGGTATTCCGTTTTACCGGATTTCAAAGGTCTTTTATCAAGTGTGAGGAAAGAAACGACTGTGATCATTGGAGCTATCGCGTGCAGAATGATCATGCTGTACCCTGTTAAAAGGAACTTCATCCCCATAGGCATAAGAACCGCAGCAACGATGAAAAATATAATGACTTCACTGACAGCTGACATAAGTCGCAGACTGTAAATAACCCGCGAGTTCAGATCTTTATTTTTAATCGTGCAGTAAATGCAGTATATGCCGCAGATCAGTGCTGCTGCCGCCGTGAAAATATTGCCGTCGTTCGTAAACATACGGAGCATTCCCACGTTTTCCTGACGGATTCCGGTATTCATTTCACCAACGCTGAAATATTGAATTATGATTGCCGATATTACAAATCCGGCCGTTATAAAGCAAAATAAAGCGAGTATAAGTTGTTTCATTTTTTCTTTCATGATGTGATTCCCTTAACATAATAAAGTACAAATGCAAATTACACTTAAATTCACGCTGCAGCCCAAACGTGTCCCTGAACAGCTGTTCGTGTGCCTCTATACAGTGATTTGAAACTGTAAATAACAACACAGAGGATATCCCCCGCCTCTGCTTGTTAAAAGCAGAGATTTGAATTTAATATCATATAATTTATCACACATTTCTCAAAAGTTCAACGGATTTTGAGTTATTGCAATATTGTTTCTCACTTCTCACCGGATTTTTTTAACACCTTTGCTGCCCTGCAAAGTAATATCAGAATCTTCCACAGAAGTGATGGTATGTACAGGAAGAAAATACGATTTTGTAAAAAGATCCTGCCTTCAATCTCAAGGGCAGGATCTTTTTTGTTTTATGGAAAAAAGCGCTCATTTTTGCGTAAAAGTGAAGCAGTTTTTCATGAGAAAGTTTCAAACTTAAACATAGAAAAAGTGCTGAAAACCATTGAAAAAAAGTTTTCAGCACTTCACTGGCGGAGACGGTGGGATTCGAACCCACGTCCCCTCAAGGGGGCATCGTGATTTCGAGTCACGTCCGTTATGACCATTTCGATACGTCTCCGGATATAATTGTTTTGCAACTTTTTAAGTATATCATATAATCAAGTAAAATGCAATACTTTTTGACAATTATTTTTCATAAAAATTCAGCGGTATAAATATTGATTTTAATACTTATACCGCTTAAATCATGTATTATTCTTTTACTTTTCTTTTCTTACATGCAGCCATTGCTGCAGCACTTAAAGCGGCCATTATTCCCAAAGCAGCAGGTGTTTCTTTTTCACCTGTTTCAGGAGAAGATGGACCATCATGGAGCGTTACAGACCAAAAATGATTTTCATCAATATCTTTTGAAACACCGTTATATTCTGCACTAAGTGATACCGTGTATTTTTTGAACTCATGACTTAATTTTATTTTGTCTTTCACATCACTGCTTAAACTGATAGTTTCATTCGGTGCAAAAGATACTGTTTTGCTGAAAGAAAAAATCGGATCTTCCTTGCCTTCAGCCATCAGTTTAACTGTAAGCTTGACATTTTCATATGTATCTGAACTTTTATTTGTAACTGAATAATCTGAAGTACTGCCAACCAGATTCAGTTCAGAAGAAGCTTCTTTTGTTTCATCCTTATTTTCAGAAGCTGAAGTTGATGCTGCAGTTTCTTCTGCTTTTTCTGTTACTTCATTTACAGCAGCAGTCGTTTCGGCTGCTTTTTCTGTTGCTTCATTTTCAGCAGCAGTCGTTTCGGTTGTCTGACCATCAGCTGCAAATGCAGTGCATGTACCTGCTGTCAGCATTACTGCCATGACAACTGAAAGGATCATTTTTCTTTTTCCTGAAAATACTTTTTTCATTTTTATTATTTCCTCCTGTTTTTTGCGAATTAAAATTTATTTAAATCTCTGTGTTGTTATGAATGTAATTTTAACACAGTAATAAAAAAAATGTCAATTCTGTCACTCCTCAGGAACTGACAGATAATTTATATCATCCCAGAGCTCTTTCGTTTTCTCTCCCATCATTTTCAGTGCTCTGTCATAGGTCTTTTTTTCGTCCCATAAATATTCAAGCAGCGTTGCTTCAACCAGATTCCGGACCTCTGCATCACCTTCTGAAGACATCTCCTCATACATTTCAAATATTCTCTTAAGAAGCTGATCCGTACTGAAATCATCGGACTTCAATAAAGATACTGTCAGCGGATTAAAAATATTGCCGAACACGACATGAGACAGAAATTCTTCATAACCTTCTGTTTCTTTATAAACCTTTTCAGTCAGTTCCGGGAAGCGGTCTGTTATAAATTTTTCATTCAGATCCTCATAATAGATCATATATATCACCTTTTTATCTGAAAATCAAATTATAAAATTTTTCAGATCATTTTTCGTTTTTTAATCCCTGATGTCATCATTCTCCACATTGCCTTACGTTTTGTAAGCCACGAGAGTCTTGCTCCGTTCTTTTTGTTTGCTTCTATTTTATTTACAATATACTCAGCTATCACATCCGGATAGTCTCCCAGAATATTATAAACATTTTTTGTTTTTTCACTAAGTTCAGTCTGATTGCTGCGGCCGTTTGCTGAAGTTAGAAAATCTGTGATCATTATTCCCGGAGATATTTTTCCGATAATGACAGGAAGATTTTTTTCTTTGACTTCGTGAACGGCAGCATCAGTAAAATATGTCACTGCCCTTTTGGCTGTTCCGTAAAGTGAAAAGCATGACTGGAGCTGTCCTTCAGAACCCATTCCTTCAACATTGTAAACCGCTCCATGCCCCTGCTTCATCATTCTGCGTACAGCAACACCTGTGCCGTTTACAGCGCCCTTGAGGTCAACAGCCATCAAAAAATCAAGTTCCTTTTCATCCAGTTCCCAGAAATACTTAAAACTCTGATTTACGCCGGCATTGTTGATCCATATATCGATCGATCCGAACTGACTGACTGCAAAATCCGCCAGTGCTTCAACTTCTGAAACATCGGAAACATTGCACTTTTTTCCTGCAACCTTTGCATTTTCTGTTTTCAGCTGATTTACAGCCTTCTCTGTACTTTCTTCACTTGTTGCACAAATTACAACATTATAGTTTCTGTCTCTGAACTGCTTTGCAAGCTCAAATCCCAAACCTCTTGATCCTCCGGTAATTACTACAGTCTTCAAAACAAACCTCCTGAAAATTTTTTGTAAACATAAAAATATATTCTATTTTAAATTATTATATAATTTATTGCCACCTTATTTCATCAAAATAAAATCCTGAAGAATTTACATGTGAATTATTTCCGTCAACAAATTTATCAAGGAAAAGCTTAAATTTTTCACTCTCAACATCACAGTCATCATCATCAATAAAATTGTCATCAAATACGACCTTATGATCTGCAATTTTTTTCAGAATCTCTTCATCACAGTACATCGGTTCTTTCAAATCTGCACACAGAATATTTTTACTTTCAAGAGACTCTCTGAATTCATCAGGACAATTGCTTTTGAGAAGTGCAGCTGGATATTTTGAAGAAATATATCCGATACATTGGTAACTTCCATTACCATTAAAATAATATTGAATACATATCCATGGTGACTCATAATCATCAGGGTCGGATTCTCCAAGATACGACATTTCAGAAATATTGATCATATGAAGGACCGGATATGGATCATAATCCTTTGACTTCTCAAGTGCTCTTTTGAAAAATTCTGTATAATCAGTTGACTCACATATTTTTTCAGAATTATTATTAATTTCCTGTGCATACCTTAGCAGTCCATCAATACCTGATGATAATTTTTCAAGTACTGTATTATAAAAATTTACCATTTCAGTACATTCCATCTTTGAAAATAAACTGATGATCAGTTTTATCTCATCACACAATTCGTCAAAGGAAATATGCATAAATTCACGGATCACTGAATTTTTCCAGTCTTTATGATAATGATACGGCATTTTGTCAAAGTCAATTCCAAATTCATCATAAGAATTACTGTATTCTTTTGAGATCAAAATCACATTTCCTCTGCCGTTATGTTTTAAAGATGGCTTTTTCAGAAAAAATCCATTTAAAAAATAATCTTCCATATCTTTCACCTCGCATTTTTTCATTCCCTTTTTGGATGCAATTATCTCTTAAATATTAACATAATTACATAGTTTAAGTCAATCAAAAAAGCATCATAACTTACTTTCAGTTCATGAACTGATCCAGATTTTTCGACTGTCTCCAAAATGTCTGACAACATATAAAAAACCGGATTCAGTCAAATTACGAACCCGGTTAGTTTTTAAGTTTTTGAGATTCAAAGCTCTGCTTTTAACAAGCAGAGGCGATTCGTAGAATCGCTTCCGTTCAGTCGGAGATTGTACTCCGACTGTTTGGTCAGATAGAACCCGCCGCCTGCGGAGGCGGGGGATATCCTCTGTGTTGTTATATATTTAAAACATCACTCCAACAATCCTTTTACAGAATTATTTGTAATTAAAACAGTATCTTTCTGAAACGATTCCATATACTTTAATTCTATCTCTGAACTGTCATTTATTAAAACTCGTTCAAACTCTAATAATGCAATAACATCTGTAAAATTTTTTGATTCTTTTGCTGTTTCTACGGCCTCGTGCACAGCCTCAGAAGCAGCATCCAGTGCTTTATTAACTTTTTCATAATGATTTTTCAACTGATACATTTTTTGTTCATGAGTCTGATCAAGAAATTTCATATATATTTCTTTCTGAGCATTGATTTTTTCCATTTCAACTTTCATCTGTGCTTTTATGGCTTCTCTTTTTGATAATAATCAAATTGGTCTATGTGATTTTTAACAATATTTAATCCTTTTTCACTTACGTTTAATTCTTTTCCTGCTAATTTGCCTAATCCATTTCCAGTATAATTAGAGCTTGAACTAAATGCACCTGTTCTGAGGATATCACTTACATCATCGCCATATTTCGCCACATATATTTCTGCGTCATCTACATATGACATTGCTTTCCATGTGACTTTTCCTGAAATTTTTGTTGCTGCTGTACCTTCTCCTATTACATGTATTATAGCAGTTCCTGAAAGCAATGCTAATCCATATTCACCATCAACCCAATACCACACTGTATTTACGCTGTCAAATACTATTCCAAACACAGGAATCATTCCGGCTACATCCAATGCTCCGTGACTAGTATAAACATTTTTAAATAACTTTACAAATCATTCCAAATGTGATATAATATATTTATAGGATATTCAGTAACATTTGGAGGATAAAAAGATGCCTAAAGCAATAACCGTTCTTGAACTTTCAGCAGATGAAAAAGA
>JAZUJY010000081.1:0-1990 GCA_045643005.1 Oscillospiraceae bacterium
TTGAGTCATCAAACCCACGGGTCTCTTCCAATTTCTTCTTATTTTGCTTATATCACTACTTGATATTTATTTCAATAATAAAATATCATAGTGATAGTCATTTACTATATTATCGGCATTTTTATCAGTCCTTTCTATGCGCATTTTGAATAATATTCTTCAGGAGTCATGTAGCCATTTGACGCATGAACTCTTTTTCTGTTGTAGAATATCCAAATATATTCAAATACTGCTTTTTTTGCTTCATCTCTGGTTTTAAAATGCTGTTCATTCAGCCATTCCTGCTTGAGTTTTCCCCAGAAGCATTCCATAGGTGCATTATCCCAGCAGTTACCTTTACGGCTCATACTTGTTACAAAACCGTATGCATGAGCAATGTTCTGATAGTCGTATGAACAGTATTGACTGCCCATATCGCTATGCAAAACACACCCATTTACGTTACCTGAGTTATTTACAGCATCTTTTAAGGCATCTATAGTAAGCTGCTTAGTCATTCTTGAATCCATGGACATTCCTACGATTTTGCGTCCGCACAGATCCATTACTGCGGCTAAGTACAGCCAGCCTTCATCAGTCGGTATATATGTAATGTCACTTACCATTTTCATATTTGGTTTTGCCGATTCAAAATCTCTGTTAAGTATAGTAAGAGTTTTTATGTTGTTGTTTGGAAAATATTCATATGTGGATTTTGCTCCGTTCGGATAAACTATGCTTTCTCTTATGCCTTTTTTATCGTAGCTGTATTCAGTACGCTTTGAATTTTCATTTCCGGCAGAAATATCAGTCTGATATACATATTTTTCTCTTCCGTGATCATCATAAACCTTTGTCGAGCTTTTTTCGTTTTCATAGCGTGTGATCTCACAAAGTTCATTTTCCTCTGTAAATATATCATAAATATATTCACTTGTTACACTGTCTGTTGCTTCTTTTTTTGTTACTCGTCCAAGCTTGTCATATTCTCGTTTGATTATGTTTTCCTTGCCGTTCTGAGTTACCTTGGAAGTCAGTGTGCTTCCGTTTTTATCATAGGTATAGCTGCTGAGGATGACATTGTTATTTATGTCGATTACCTTTTCTTCCGTTACCCATCCCTGTGGAGTGTACGTGTATGTTTTTACATTCCCGCTCGGATCAACTGATTTTGCAAGGTTTCCGTCACAGTCATAACTGAATGTTTCTTTTCTGCCGTTGGTGTTTGTTTCTTTTATCATATCAGATGCAGTGTACTCATAAGTTATTCTGTTTCTGCTTCCGACTGTTTTTGAGATAAGTCTGTTAAGATTATCATATGTATTTATCTCAACTGTTCCTGAATTGCTGATAGTGATCGCAGCATTTCCTTCTGCGTCATAGATCGTTTTTAATTCGCTGTTTATAACATTACCATGATTGTCTCGGTCAACTTCAGTAACAGAGTTGCTTTCCAGACCAAGGCAGTTATAGGTCATGTTGATAGTTTTCTTTCCTAAAGTTTCTTCAATCGAATTTCCGTGAATATCTGTTTTCCATGTTTTTGCTGATGAATCCGGCAGTATCTGTGTATATGATGTTGTGCCGTCTTCGTTCTGAATATAATCTGTTTTTGTCACTGCTGTTACAGATGACCCTGCGTTGTTTACGGCGATCCTTTTGACCTCATCGACTGGCAGGAGCAGATAATCAGGGATATCTTCGGAACAATAAATAAACTCTCATCCCAATCATAACAATGATGATCAAAGCTGAGAGTTTATATTATGTATTGCTTATAAATCTTTTAATTAACAAATCAGAAAATACACTGAAAAATAATCACTTTATTAATTGTTTGGAACCTTTCATAAAGATCTCGTTAAAAAAAACAGTATAGAGTATCATAACATATCAAATAAGAATTATTCAAAGTGAAAATCTACTCGCGGAACAATAATTTCGATATATTGTTTATCTAAATAACCATATTCATATAAAATATTTTCATCTAAGGTAAAATCAATTTCAG
>JAZUJY010000082.1:0-1899 GCA_045643005.1 Oscillospiraceae bacterium
TGACAGTACTGACAATTCTGACTTCACCAATGGAGATGCTTTTGCAGCATTGAATGAAAGCACAAAGTCAGCTTTGAACACAGTATCAAAGCAGAGATCTGACCTTGGTGCAGTTCAGAACACACTTGAGCACACCATCAACAACTTAGACAACGTAGTAGAGAACACCACATCAGCTGAATCTGCTATCCGTGATACAGATATGGCTACAGAGATGGTTAAATTTGCTAACAACAATATCCTTGCTCAGGCAGGACAGGCTATGTTGGCACAAGCTAACCAGGCTAATCAGGGAGTTCTTTCATTACTCGGTTAATCTAAGTATTATTAATTAGTCATTTTTGGAGCGGGGAACGCATGGTCCCCGCTCTTTTTGATGTATTTCATAATTTTTGAATAAATTGTTTTATTCCTCGATATAGATATTTTGTAGGTGATGATATACAATACACTATATATGGGGGTGAATTATGGAAAACGAACAGCAGATTATTGATGGCCTTACTAAGATTACCAGTACATTGTTAGATGAGGTAATATTGCTTAAGAATGAAAATGCGGAACTGAAACAAGAACTATCAGGACTGAAGACTACGATGGGTGACATTGTAACCATGCAAAGGACTCTGTTGGATACTTTGAAGAAGAATCAACATGAGGTTCAGATGCTGGCTGAGACTATGACCAGGAGTGTAGATAATGTTCCTTATGAAATGGGAATGGGAAAAGTAAATGCACCTATTGTAAGCACGGTTGAAGAAACTGTTTCCGAGATTTTGGATAATCATAAAAGCATCGCACGCTTTGGAGATGGCGAGTTTTCCATAATGATGGGGAATTCAAGACAGGGATTCCAAAAACAGGATGATAAGTTAATGAAACGATTAATCGAGGTTATGAATAGCGATGAAAGCGGAATTTTAATAGCAGTAGCAGATAATTATGGCTCATTAAATAAGTATAGTTCATTGTCAAAAAATGAAATCAGATACTACATGACTGAGGATGTAAGAAGGGGACATAGCAAGTTCTTTAAAGAGGGACGAGTATATTATAATGCCTATCTAACCACTCCATATATGTTATATGGGGATAGAGATACAGATGGCCCGCAAAAGAGATTCGATGAACTAAAGAAAATCTGGGATAAGAGGGATGTCATTATTGTAGAAGGTGCTCTTTCTCGATTGGGTGTAAACAATGATTTGTTTATAAATGCGAAATCTATAAAGAGAATTCTTTGCCCTCCAGAGCATGCCTTCAGTGAATATGAAGAGATTCTGAATAGTGCAATTGATGAAGGGAAGAAAACCAGAACACAGGATGCCCTGTTTATCCTGTCACTGGGTCCGACGGCAACTGTTTTAGCATATGACCTTTATAAAGCCGGCTTTCAGGCATTAGACTTTGGACATATAGATAATGATTACGAATACTTTAAGAATCGTGCTACAGACAGATATGCATTGAAAGGGAAATATGTTAATAATATTACAAAAGTAGATGATGTTGAAGACATTAATGATGAAGAATATAAAGGACAGATAATTAAAGAAATAAAATAATATTATATGGTATACATAAAATTTTGAAAAAAGGGGTTAAGTTCCTGAGATTAAGTACGATATATACAGTGTAAACAACATGTAGCAAACGGATTTGCTAAATCAAAAATAAGGAAATTGTAGATCGGTAGCTACAAGGAAGTGGCTGAGATTCAAGGAGGAAAAATATGGTAGTAAAGCATAATTTACAGGCAATGAACTCAAACAGAATGCTGAATGTTAACACTCAGTCACAGGCTAAATCAACTGAGAAGTTATCTTCAGGTTACAAGATCAACCGCGCAGCAGATGATGCAGCAGGTCTTGCAATATCAGAAAAGATGAGACGTCAGGT
>JAZUJY010000083.1:0-11426 GCA_045643005.1 Oscillospiraceae bacterium
CAGTCGGAGATTGTACTCCGACTGAGCGGAAAGATAGAACCCGCCGCCTGCAGAGGCGGGGGATATCCTCTGTGTTGTTATAAATTTGGAAAAATATAGAGAAGAAAGTGGAAAACTGATGATGCCTGTTACTGTAAGATTGAATCACGCAATAGCAGACGGATATTTAGCAGCAAATGTGTTTAGACTTTTGGAAAAAGAGATTTTAGATTTTATAAGTTGAATTAGAATTTTTAAATTCTAATTATGTAAAACCAATGGAGAGAATCAAATGACATATTGTGGAAATGACTGCTGTAAAGAGTGCAGCAAATTAGAAGAATGTGGTGGTTGTGAGGCATGTAAGGGGCATCCTTTTGGCGGAAGCTGTATTGCTGAACGAAATAAAGAGTTTACACGATTAAAGTATGAGCTGATAAAAGAAATAAATGAATTAAGTGTTGAAGAATTAAAAGTGAACGATTTATACGTTCTCAATGGTGCATTTGTGAATCTGACATATTCTTTGCCCAATGGGGAACCGGTTAAATTTTTAAATGATAAAGATGTTTACTTGGGAAATCAGGTCGAAAAGAAGGACTCTGAAAGATGTTACGGTGTAGTGGCATGCGAAAAATTTATTCTTATCAGCGAGTATGGCTGTAATGGTTCCAATCCGGAAATCGTGATATATAAAACAAGATAAGATTGTATTATTTTAAGTTAAAATACAAATAATATGTGAATCTTGATTTAAAATGAAAAATATGATAAAATTAATCATTGGCAAAATTGTAACAAATGTATAAGGAGATATTTTTAAAATGTTTTCTGTTAATAAGTATTTACACGGTGCTATATCAGCTCAGTGTAATCCTAAAATAGATTTTTTAAATTCTGATTTTGTGATACTTGAAAAATCAGTCCTTGAAGATGGAAAAATTCCGGTCGAAGCTGTTAAAGAGTACAGGAGCTTTTTTCAAAGATCAGAAGAAAATAATATTTCACGTGAAGTATTGATTGCAGCAAGAACAGTCGTAACTCATTTTAATGAAGGAGTAAGACAGGATAATCAGCCTGAAGATTTAACGTGTGTATTTTTTGTTCCGGCTAAACTTGATTTATCTTCCGGAACATTATCGTTTTCAAACAAACCGCCTATTATTCCCCGTGAATTTCTTTATCCGCTGATTGATCCTGAAATTAGTATAGGAACAACTGAAAAATTAAATCAGTATCTTTCTGAAAACGTAGCAGTATATAAGAAAATATCAAGCTGGGAAGAATACTGGAAATACTGTAGAGAAATGTTTGAATACGTAACCGGACAGCCTTTTGACAGCAATTGCTTGTCTGACGATATCAAATTTGATAAAAAATGTTATCTGATAAAAAATGAGATGGTTGTTTCTACGATGGCTATCAGTGAATTATATGATCATATACAGAAAGAGAAATCACCGCTTCCTTTGTATCAGACTCTGATTTCACTTAAATGTACAGAACCGGTTGAACTGACATCTATAAAAGATATCAGCTCTATGGAATCCCATTGCGCGAGTATGAATGGAAAGTATCCGCTTTCAGATTCACAGAGAGAATCTGTGATACATTTTAACAGGCTCAATGATGGAGAAATACTTGCAGTAAATGGTCCGCCCGGCACAGGAAAAACGACATTATTACAGTCAATAGTTGCAGGTATGGTTACAGAACATGCAATATCAAAAAAAGATGCGCCTCTTATTGTAGCTTCTTCAACCAATAATCAGGCAGTTACAAATATTATTGATTCATTTGGAAAAATAGATGTATTATGGAAAGACAGATGCCTTGAAGAGCGCTGGCTTCCTGATATAAACAGTTTTGCAGTGTATTTTCCTTCGTCATCAAAAGATCCTGGAAATTATCAGTGTATTGATAGAGAATATTCTTTTCTGGCAGGACTTTCTACGCCTGAGTATAAAAATAAAGCAAAATCTTTTTTTGTTTCAAAATTTAATGAGTATACAGAACAAACATTACATGACCTTTCAGAATGCGGAGAGTACCTTCACAGCTTGTTGTGTTCAGTTGATAAACTGCGCCGGTTTGTTATAAAGCAGACAGATGAGATTTTTTCTGCAACAAAAATGAAATCAGAAGAATATCTGGCTTTGTTAAACGACAAAAAAATGTCTTTATGTAATAAGAAAAACAAACTGAAAGAGAATGAAAAAGAGATTTGCAGAAAAAATGATTCAGCTGTTTTAAGAATGAAAGAGTGGAATGAAAGTTACTCATCGCTTCCGTTCCTTGTCAGAACATTGAGACCACTCTTTAAATCAAAGCTTAATGCCTGGTTTTATGAATTCAGAAATCAGGAAGAATCAGAGATTCTTATACTCGATAAAATTACTCTTGACAATATAAAAAATGCATATATTGATCATATAAAAAAAAATGATTCAGAAATTCAGACTGTAAAAAATGACATTTTTACAATTGATAATCAGATATATCAACTTGACAGAGAAATTAATGAAATTTCAAATAAAATTAACATCATATTGAATCAAATAAGTGAAAACAGCATTGTGTCATCGGTTTTTTCAGAAAAACAGCTTAATAAGATCCGAAGCTGCGTAATTAGTGATACTAATGAAATTATGGATACAACTCTGCGTTATTTAGAATTCTGGCTGGCAGTTCATTATTACGAATGTTCTTTCCTTGAAGAAAAATCCCTTACAGAAAAGCAGCTGAAAAATAATATCTCTGAAGTTCAGATAAATAAACTTCGTCAGCTTTCTATGATTTGTTCATGTATGGTTATGACTTTCTTCATGCTTCCAAGGCAAATGAAAATATATAATTACAATGAAAAGGTCAATAGTTATCTGTTTAATCATATTGATTTGCTTATAGCTGATGAAGCCGGTCAGACATCTCCTGAAATTGCTGCAGCAAGTTTTTCTCTGGCAAAAAAAGCTGTAATTGTAGGTGATGAATTTCAGATTCCTCCTGTATGGGGAACGTCATCAGTTCTTGATATTTCTCTTGCAGTTGAGGCCGGAGTTATTAACAGTCCTGATGAATTTGAAACAGTAAAGAAAAAAGGTCTGAGTGTTTCTGATTCAAGTCTTATGCGTACTGCATCAAACTCCTGTAAGTATCATAAGTTTAGTCCGGGTTTGTTTCTTACTGAACACAGACGATGCTATGATGAAATAATAAACTATTGTAATGATCTCCTGTACGATGGTCATCTTAAACCTTGTCGCGGAAAAAGTAAATCAGGTATTCCGTGTATGGCATATTATAATATCCCGGTTTCGAATGCACAGAGAGACGGCACAAGTCGTTCAAATAAACAGGAGGCAGTTGCGATAGCTAAATGGATAAACGCTAATTTTGCTGAACTTTGCAATTTGTACCCTGATAAAAAGCCTGAAAATCTTCTGGCTGTAATTACGCCTTTCAAAGCACAGACAACACAATTAAGAAGAGCTATAAAAACATACTGTACAAGTATTAATAATCCGAATGAAGTTATTAAGGTTGGAACAGTGCATACATTTCAGGGAGCGGAAAGAGAGATTATAATTTTTTCAACAGTGTACGGAAGTAATGACAGATGCGGATTTATTGACAGCAATAAAAATCTTATGAATGTAGCTGTTTCCAGAGCAAAGGACGCATTTTGGATATTTGGAAGTATTGACTGTATAAAGGGAAAATCAAGAGATACAGCCGGTGGACTTCTGTATGAATATGTATGCGGTAGTGAATTGAATGATAAAATCTGAGTTTGAAGTGTACTCTTGACAGTTGAGTCAATAAACTCAATGATAATTATCTGAAACTTCAAAAAATGTGTCCAACTACAGATAGGATGCTTTTGTAGAAAATCCGGAGATGAGTAAGTTAAAGTTCTTAAAAGCAAAGCTTTGAAAAAAGTGTCAGGAGAGCACGACTGGAGATAATGAATAAGCCGACCATGAAAATGCATTATAATTATATTGACTGTCACGAAGAACTTATGATAATACGAAAGTTTATGTGAATGTAGTGAATATGACAAGCGGAGAAAAACTACAATGAATATATTAAACCTTAGATGAACATCAAAGTAGAACAGATCCTTGACTTCCCAGTACAGTGTTTTATAACAACACAGAGCTTTGAACATTATACATCATCACACAGAAAAAAATGCCGCACGTTCAGTGCGGCATTTGTAATTATATTTGAAAATGTTTGGTCTTATTCTTCACACAGAAGTTTCTGTTTAAGTAAAATAAGATCAAGAATATTTACAGCTTCATCTTTGTTAATGTCGCTGTTTTTCAGAGTTTAATAATCTGATTGTTCGTTTAAGATAAGTATTTTGATCATTTCTGAAAGATCCAAAGCGTTTACTAGACCGTCATTTGTAACATCCCCTGACAATATTGCAAGTTCTTCAAACGGAATATTATTATCATTTGCAAACTTTTCAGAATAGCTGTTTTTGTGACCGTATATTGTAACTTTATCACTGTCTTTAAAAGCTGTGTCATCTATATACTTTACAGAATCAGGGATCGTAATGTGCTTCAGTTCTGTACAATCACTGAAAGCAAATGAAAATATATCAGTTGTCCCGTCCGGAACAGTTATATCTTCAAGTGACCGGCTGCTGCTTAAAACGAAGCTTCTGTACAAAGTTACAGACGAAGGCAATTTTAAATCAACAACTCTTGTTTCAAAACTCAAAGCACTTTCTTCGAGCATTTTAACAGAATCAGGAATATTTATATCCGAAAGGCTGTTACAGAAGCTGAACGCATATGATCCTATTACTTCAAGAGAATCCGGAAACACAATTTTTCTTAAATAACCATCGTCAGAAAAAGCAAAATCTCCAATATGAGTGACGTTTTCAGGAATCACAAGATTTTCAATTTCATCTGCTGACAAATTTTCAATGCTGCGAGACAATAGTACATTATTTATTATTGTTAATATTTTTATAATAATTATTTATATGGTACTTCAATTACCAGTTCGTCCTCTTCACCTCTGTTGATAGTGATTAAAGCATAGCCTTTGCCAGAGTCTTTAAAAGTTACATCTTTACTATCAAAAACTTTATGTGTGAAAGTTGTTTTGTAAGTTACTATTTTTGTGGTATTATTCGTGGCAGTAAGATTAAACTTAAGTTCGGTATCACTTGATCTTTTTTCTTTCATCATTTCATAAGTTGATATTTCAGATCTGATACCAACTTTAACAGGAATTTCGGAATTGTTCCACGAATAAATAAATGCGGACGAATTAAAAATAGAATATATAACATATCCTATTACGCCTAAAATAGCCAGGATTATTATTAATATAGTGATAAAAATCTTTTTTAATCCTGATTTCTTCTTTTTGCCTTCACGTAAACCTTTTTCAGCGTAAAAATTTTCTTCGTACATAGTTTTTGCTTCCTTTCTTTTTTTGATCTTTTGATCTGTTGTTCTATTTTCTACTTTTCTTTGATTGGTCCTCTTTCTTTTTTAGACCTTGTAAATTATTATGATAAATAATTTATAATATCATTATAACAAATATTTAATGAGAAATCAATACAATTTGTTATAATAATACAAATATTATTACATCAGCATTTGACTTTATTGTTATTTTTCAGTATAATAAAGCAGTAAATACAACCTGAATCCGTAAAATTCATATTTGTAAAACCTTTAATAAACGACGTAAATATGGTATAATAAACGTATAAGTAAAGTTATAAACAGTAGCACCAGAAGAGTGAATACAATTATGAGTAAAGAAGAATACAGATTTCAGTTTAACAAGAATATCATCGTCACACTTAGTGATGAAAGATTAATAACACCAAGCGGATTATGTATGGTAGGACAGATATTTGGGAAGTCAAGTCTTGCAAAGAAAGCAGCAGAAATCAGGGCTGAATATAAAAACTTTAAAACTATGGATTGCCTTCAGATTGCCTCTGCATGTGTGATGGGTTGTGATTTATTTTTTACCAATGATAATCAGCTCAGACAGTTTCGGGAAATAAAATGTATGACAGTAGAAGATTTTATGCAAAAAAAATGATTCTGCAAATCGACTCTGTTGGTAAAAGCATAGCTTTGAATAATTAAAGAGATCCCGGAAACCCGCTCGTTCCCGGGATTATATTTTGCTGAAACTAATGATTTTGATGCTTTCGGTACAATTCAGTGAAGTTCTAAAAAAATCTGTAATGTCCCAAAGCTGACGAGGTTGATATTTATGAGTAAAATTTATTTAATATGCGGCAAAATATGCAGCGGAAAATCATATTATGCAAAATCTCTTAAAGAAAAATATAATGCAGTTTTTTTATCTACAGATGAAGCAACCTATGATCTGATAAACAATGAACAAGGCGAATTTTATAATGTATTTGCGCTGAGAGTAAATAACTATCTTAAGAAGAAAGCAGCAGAGATATGTAAGTCAGGTGCAAATGTAATACTGGACTGGGGATTCTGGACAAAGGAAAACAGAGCGGAGATCTCAGAGTATCTTAAAACTAACGGTGTAAGCTATGAATGGCATTACATTGATGTTTCCGATGAAATATGGAACCGTAATATAACTGAACGTAACAGGAGAATAGAAGAAGGTAACGGCGGTCCCGACTTTTATGTTGATGAAGGTTTATTAAATAAACTAATATCTATGTTTGAAGTTCCGGATCCGGAAGAAATAGATGTCTGGTATAAGGCAGAGCGATAGCTTCAAATTTTTATGTCAATGGAGGTTATAAATGGATACAGCTAAGAGAGGCGGTTTGAATTCAAATCAAATAAAGTTTATTGCAATTATTGCAATGACTATTGACCATATAACATGGCTGCTGTATCCGGGCTGTCAGAAAATATGGTGGGTAATGGGATTGCATGCGATAGGAAGACTGACTGCTCCGATCATGTGGTTTTTTATTGCTGAAGGATTCCATTATACAAGGAATATCAAAAAGTATATTTTCAGAATGTTTGTTTTCGCAATTATATCTCATTTTGCATATAATTTTGCAGGGGGATTACCGTTTGTTCCTGATGGTTTCTTCAATATGACCAGTGTAATGTGGCCATTAGCCTGGTCTGTAGTTCTGATGGTTATTTTTACGACTGAAAAGCTGCCGCAATGGACAAAGACAGTGCTTATAATTTTAATATGTTTTATTACATTTCCGGCGGATTGGTCAACGATTGCAGCCATATGTCCTGTATATTTGTATTTGAACAGAAATGACTTTAAGAAACAGTCGCTCACAATGTTTATATGGGTATTTATTTATTCAGTTGTATATTTTATTTTTATGGATAAGCTGTATGGAGTTCTTCAGATGTGTTCATTGTTTGCACTGCCTGTTTTAAGAAAGTACAATGGAGAACGCGGAAAGTGGAAAGGAATGAAGTGGTTCTTCTACATTTACTATCCTGCGCATTTGTTTATTATAGGGTTAGTACGGATGAAAATAGCAGCTTTCTAAATTCTCAAAGAGATATTCTTTCGAGATCACATAAAATAAAAATTCCAGAAACACGTTCGTTCCCGGAATTTTTTATTTGTGTGTCGGGCATGACACACAGCCAGTCGGTGAAAGTCCGACCACAGGTACTTACCGCCAAGTGTAGTGAACCACAAGTCGAAAGTCGTGAGGCTGGGGGATATTCTCTGTGTTGTTATAGAAAAACGTCAAAAATGATAGATAAAAAAATTTAATGATGTAACATTCAAACAGCAAAACAACCAAAAATATTTCAACATCATTGACACTTATACTTTTAAAACTATATAATTTTATTAGGCTATTGGTTATAGCAAATAAATTGATTAAAGGGGTAATTTGATGAACAAACTTCTAAAACCACTCATTTCATCGTTATCAGCAGCTGCTTTGATTATGGCATCGTGCGTGCCGTTTTTCTCAGTAAGTGCTGCTGCCGAGGCTCAGCCGAATGTTCCGGCATCTGTAAAGACGGAGATAACTGAGCTTCAGAGCATTCGAAGCAAGGCATTACTGGAGTACGATCGATTTGCAAAAACAAAATGTAACGTTACTTCGGATATACCTGCTGATTTTAGGATACTCTTTATTGAGACAAGAAACGTAAAGACCTACTTGGGAAATGCTGTTCACTCTACAGCTGAAGATGAAAGAATATTTTCTCATGTTCCTGAACAGTTTGAACAGATCATAGAGTATCTTTCAGATTATAATATAAATATAATCACAGAGACTCTTTATGTCGACGAACAGATACAGGCAACATCAGATTATGTGCTGAGTGAAAATATCAAGCCATGGATCGATGAACGTGTGCCGCTCGGTTCTTATGACAGCGTGATTGTATTTACATCAGAAGATCCAAACCAGATAAATAAAAATCCGAAAAAAAGTGATTTCGGCTGTCCAAACTCTTCGATCGCGACAAGAGATCAGGCAGTAGGATACAGTTATTCATGGTGTCCTATCTCTTTATTAGATTACAACGCAAAAATTTCAGAGAATGATAAACATCTTTACAGTACTGATCTGGCTATTCATGAATGGCTTCATACACTTGAAGCGTTCAGGGATATAGATGACAAAAAAATCCTGATGCCGTCTGCTGATATCGCAAATATTGACAGCGTGCCGGTCGTTTCAAATAATTCAAAGTATACAAACGGAGCATATGAATGGGATAATGTATGGCCGACTGATACCTTGAACGGAAGAAGTATAACTTTTTACAAAGGCGTGGATCCAAGAAGCATAGCCTATACCAGAGCTTTTCTGAACGGCTGCCTGTATGATAAAAAGAATTGCCGTTATGTCGGTATGTTTCCTTCATTCTGGAAATTTTTCAGCGGAAAGACTTATCTTGGAGAATTCTATGCACAGAATTCATCAGGAAAGTATGAAGCATATCTTGATAAGGATACAACTGTACTGAAAAAGACAGACAGTGTAAATAATAATCATGACGGATATGTATGGCGTCTTTGCTATTCATACAGAGATAACAAGGTTCATATAGTATCAAAGAGATTTCCTAACTGGAATTTTCCTTTATCAAATACCGCTCTTGCAGGTGACAAATTTACAAAGATAAGTTTTGATGACGCTGATACATATTATATTTACAATAAAGGAACAAAAAAATATCTTTCGTATAACTCTTCTACGAAAAAACAAGGTTTTGTAAGTGATTTCAATGCAGACAATTCTATAAGATGGAATATAAAATATGCAGGAAATAATTTCTATTATATTTCTCCTGTAAATAACAGCGGCTTGGTATGGGATGTTCAGAACTGTTATGATATTGAAGGCAATACAGTCAGCCTCTATGCACAAACAGGCTATGACAATGCGCAGACCTACCAGTTCCGACTTAATTCTGATGATACTTATTCAATTTATGCTCAGCTGACAACATCACGCTGTGTCAAAGCAAACGGAAACAGCCTTGTCATTGCAAGCAATATCAGTGATTCTCAGAAATGGGTGATCACAAAGGCAAATGGCAGCAAGGAGATTTTCCCTGGAAATTATACCATTAAAAATTCAAGCGGACGTTATATAAACGCAGGTTCATCAAATAAAATCACACTCAGTACAAATGCCTCCGGTGCAACCAAATGGAATTTCAAAAAATATCCCGGATCGATCGGTGCTGACAACTTCTATCTGATAAAAGCAGCAAACGGCCGTGTTCTGGATCTTTATAATGCTACTCCTTCCGAAGGAAACAGCGTAAATACCCATACATGTGAAACGGGTTATCCTGCAGGTCAGGCATGGCAGCTAAAAATATCTGTAGGTTCAGATGGTGAGTATATAGCAAATATAATTCCGTACAGCTCGCTGACAAGAGGAATATATACTGACTCATCTTCTGCAAAAGTTAGCACAAATATGACAGCTTTTACATTAAAACGTGTTTAATGTAAATACAGTTATCCTGCTGAATGCAGAACCGGAAAATCAATAAACTTAACAAGCCTTTGCAATAACATCGGATGTTATTGCAAAGGCTTGTTTTATTATTCAGAAACCATTATTTTTTATTTCGTCAGGTTACTTCTCAGAGCTTTGAAACCGCTTAAATACGAAAATCATGTTGACTTTGCTGACTAAAATATGATATCATTAATATTATATCAGTCATTATTTACAGAGTACTTTCAAGTGAAGAAACAAGTGATGATCTCAAAAACCTTTGTGCTGCAATTTTCTATTACGGCAGTGCTGCCCAAATTTATGCAGATCAGTATTGATCAGAGATACTGATTGTTGAATAATCTTTTGAGATATTTTATGAATCTGAAATGATTCTGTCTGACAAAACACAGCAAGAAAAATCGGGCGCCTTCTTTTATGAAATGATATACTGAATACACAGGGGAGGTAATATCAATGGAATGGATGAATGCAATACAAAGTGCGGTTGAGTACATAGAAGAGCATATCACTGATGAAATAACAGCTGAAAATGTTTCTGAATATGTATATATGTCACCTTTTTATTTTCAGAAGGGCTTCGCAATGCTTTGTGGTTTTACTTTAACTGAATATATAAGGAACAGAAAACTTGCACTTGCGGGCGGAGAGCTGGCGACTACAGAAGCTAAGATAATTGATATAGCTTTAAAATATGGTTATGACTCTCCGGACAGCTTTGCAAAGGCATTTACAAGATTTCACGGAATAACACCTTCGGCTGTACGTAAGGGTAATGCGGTGATCAAAACATTTGCACCGCTGAAAATTCAAATATCTTTGAAAGGCGGATACATGATGAATTACAAAATCGAAAAAAAGGAAAGCTTTACAGTAATGGGCTGTGCGAGAACATTTTTGCATGAAACCTGCAAGCAGGATATACCGAGGTTCTGGGATGAACATTTCGCCAAGGGAAACGGAAAATATGTATGCGGAATGTTTGGAGTAAACATTGACCCTGAGATGGGCGGAGAAAAGTTTGAGTATCTTATTGCAGATCTGTATGATCCGAACAAAGAAGTTCCTGAAGGTTTTACAATAAGAACGATCCCGTCATTTACATGGGCAGTTTTCTCATGCGACGGTCCGATGCCTGAGGCGCTCCAGGACGTTAATCAGAAGATCTTTTCAGAGTGGCTTCCTGCGCTTAAGGAGTATGAATTTGCAGCAGGATACTGTATTGAAATGTATGACGCGCCCGATAAATATCCTAAGGGGACAGATGATGAAAACTATCATTCTGAAATATGGATACCTGTTAAAATAAAGTAAATATCAAAAAAACAAAGGGGCTGTTAAGAAACAGCCACGAAAAATGAGAAAACCACCTCGTAATAAAATGAGGTGGTTTTCTCATTTTAACATATATGATTTCAACAAGAAATCAACATCAAAACCATATAAATGCGGAAAATAGGGTGCAAAA
>JAZUJY010000084.1:0-1779 GCA_045643005.1 Oscillospiraceae bacterium
CCATATCTTCGAAATCATCATAATCTCCAATTATACCTTCACGATGATAGATTATCCCGGCTTTCTCATTTCGTTCAAGACAGTCAAGCAGTTTTTCAATTCCATATCTTTTTGCAAATTCTGCAAATGCCCTTGCCTTTATTTTTTCTGCAAACAACCCCTTACGGCAATTTGCAGGATCACATTCAAAACATCCGCTAAGATTCTTGCTTATCCCGCATTTGCGAACCTCACACCATTCTGCATCCTTGCACCAGGAAAGCTCCATAAAGCCATCTTTTTTGCATCCTTTGCAAAGAGCATTTTCAGAACATAAACAGCAGGCAAGTCCGCATCTTGCAATTCCAAGTTCTCTTTTCATATATACACCTCGCTCAAAATCATTTTTTATGATAAAGCTTACATGAAAGATAGGATTTATGAATTATATTTTACTAAATTTAAAATTTTCTCTTAAACAGCATCTTTATTTTTATAAGCTCTGAATAAGGTACCATACAGCTGAAATTATAACATATTTTCTGAAACCTGTAAATATTTATAACAATCATATTATTGGTAACAGGGCTTTCTTTTTTATTAAATATCAATTATAAATACACAACTGTTTTAGTTTGAACTTTTTTATATTTATTTTTTACAATACTGAGGATATCCCATGCCTCTGCTTGTTAAAAGAAGATGTTTGAACAAAACTAACAGGAAAAATAGCATGAACAAAATAATCGGGTTCCGGACATAATGTTAAATCGATCTATTATCAGTTTACATCTTACCGTGCGAAAAACGCAACTTACTTAATACTTCATTGACAGCATTATTGTATTTGACTATAATAACAATAACATTAGAAAACAAAGCAACCATTACATACACATTTTTATTAATACAGGAGGACAAAACCATGAAAAAAAGATTATTAACCGCAGCAGTTTGTTTATCATTGTTATTTGGTTCAGTTGCAGGCAATTTTAATTTCAGAGATTGCACAAAAGCAAATGCATCAGGTTATTTATACAGATATATTTCTGATGTTATTGCTGTTCGAGGTAAAACTGAAAGTGAAGCAAAAGATAAATGCCCGAAGGGATACAGACTTATAGCCACTGACCTTAACAGAGGTGCTGGCGGAGATTATATTTATTTTTGCTATAAGGAATCAACAGACAGATCTGAGGCAATAACAGATGTAGTTATCGACATCACATATACGTCCACATCCTTTGCTAATTTTATAAGCAGCTACATGGACGCTGATTACACAAGAGTAAATACTGACCTGAACGCAGGTGCAGGCGGAGATTATATCTATCTTTATTATTCAAAAAATGCAAAGAAAACTCCTATAAGTGATTTAGTAGTACATTCAAAAACTACAAATTATATCCCGGATTCTGTTGTATGTACATACAATTCTGATGTACCTGCTGATCTTAATAAATCAGTTGGCGGATACTGGATCTATTTATCAGCTTTGAGAAATCCTGACTAAGATGTCATATTCACCTGTCGACGGAATATATCATGGTCATTGATCACAAATAAATTGAAAATATACCCCCGTGTATGCTTAAAACGTCAGTCAGATCATAAGCGTACATGGGGGTGTTTTGTTTGATATTTTTATTTCTTTATCAAAAATTATTTTTTATGATTAGCCTGCTTTATAGCTCCTCTTCGCATCAGCCTTGTTGACAGCGACATACGATACTTCTTTTTATTTCTTTCTTCGCTGTTTTCAGGATCTTCCTGAGCAAGCATTTTGGCTTCACGTTTCTT
>JAZUJY010000085.1:0-11692 GCA_045643005.1 Oscillospiraceae bacterium
ATCATTTTTTTCCGAAACGACCGGAGCTTTGACAGTTCCGTTATCGCGGCTTAACATAACACAAATATAAAATGCATTGATACTCTTTGTTTGTTTATCCTTATAATAATACTTATATGTCTTTGTAATGGTATCTGAAGAATACTGTGTAATATACGGATCCATATCGAGTATCTGGTCTACTTCCTTCCCGCTCATTCCGTTTGTGATCTGGGAAGTATCGATCTGACTTTTCTTTTTGTATCCGTTCATATTGTTCTGAAGCTGTTTGAAATCATAATATGTTACATCGCTCAGATTACCCATATAATCATTTGAACAGTAGATAGTCCATTCAGGCATTACAACACCTGATACAGTGATCTGCTTTTCAGCTTCAATAATTGATTTGCTGTCTTTTGCGAGAATATTGATAAATTCAAAATCGGATTTTTGAACCATATCATCAGCAAGCTTTGTTGAGGAATATGCCTTTTCAGCATTTTCTCCTATTTTCTTCACAAGTTTTTTTGTATTTTTCAAACCAATATCTGACATAAGTGATATCGATATAATAACTATAGCAGCTATGATCACTACAACGCCTGCAGAAATCGCAGCTATTTTAAATTTCTTATCTTTCTTTGAAATTTTTTCAGAATTTTTGACTTCAGCTTTTTCATTTTCAGTCGTTTTCTTTTTTTTCAGATTCACATGAACCTTTTTGTTTTTGTTCTCTTTTCCCACAGATGCCGACCCGTTTTTAAGCTTTTCACCACAAACGGAACACTCATCAGCATCATCCGGCTGTTTTGTATTGCAGTTCGGACAAATCATATTCCACACCTCTCCATCATAATAAGACTAATAATATTAATATATCACTTTTAATACAAAAAGTCAAACCTCAGCGTAAAAAGCTATGCAACTGTTACTGATTTGTTATATATCATGATTACAGCTTTAAAAGACCTCGTTTTACCATTTCCTGAGCAGCGAGAAGAACTCCCGTTTTGCCGCTTGGATAAGTGATGCCTCCCTGGAGCCATACAGCATAAGGCTCTCTTATCGGTGCATCTGAAGATAATTCTATTGAAGCACCAAGTGTAAAAGTACCGGCCGCCATAATAACCTTACTGTCATATCCCGGCATATCCCACGCTTCCGGTGAAACAAATGAATCGACCGGAGAACCTTTTTGTATTCCCTGACAGAAAGCAGTCAGAAGTTCTTCACTTCCAAGCTGAAGCACTGTAATTATATCGCCTCTCTGCTCATTTGTATCAGGATAGCACTTAAAGCCGAGTCTGTTAAACAGTTCAGACGCAAACGCTGCAGTTTTTACAGCATTTGAAACTATCTCAGGAGCCATAAAGAAGCCAAGATACATCTCTCTGTTCTGTTCAAGGGAACATCCGACTTCCTTGCCCATTCCTACACATGTAAGTCTGTAGGAGCAAAGCTCGACAAGATCTTTTCTTCCTGCAATGTATCCGCCGGTCCTTGCGATTCCGCCGCCGGCATTTTTTATAAGTGAACCTGCCATAAGATCTGCACCTGCCTGAACAGGTTCGGTTTTTTCAACAAACTCACCATAACAGTTGTCTACCATGACGATCGTATCAGGACTTACACTTTTTATGGCAGAAGATATCTTCTCAATTTCGGATACAGTAAGAGCCGGTCTGAGAGAATAGCCTCTTGAACGCTGAATATAAGCCATTTTCGCACCTTTTACAGCATTAAGGATATTTTCCATATCCGGTTTTCCGTTTTCAAGAAGGTCTACTTCAGCGTAATCCACACCGAAATCTTTCAGTGAACCGCTTCCCTTTTCTCCTCTGATACCGATTATTTCTTCAAGAGTATCATACGGCTTCCCGGTTACAGCAACCATTTTGTCACCCGGTCTCAGCACACCGAAAAGTGCAACTGAAAGCGCATGAGTACCCGATACTATGTTATGTCTGACAAGAGCATCCTCACATCCGAATACTTCTGCATAGATTTTGTCAAGCGTATCTCTGCCGACATCTCCGTAGCCGTATCCTGTAGAACCGTAAAAACACTGTTCGCTTACCCTGTTGTTTATAAAAGCTGCCAGGACCTTATTGCCGTTATGCTCTGCAATATCGTCACATACAGCAAAATTTGCAGCACATGCTTTCTCTGCATCTCCCGCAATTGAATACAGCTTTTCATCTATACCGAAAATATTGTTGTTTGCCATTATAAACCTCCGAATTATTCGACCTGAATTACATTTTCCTCACTGACTGCCTCAAAACCTATCTCTTTGTAAAAGCTTTCACGGTAATCAAGAGCGAACAGACTTACGGTTTTTCCATTCTGCTTAAGCGTATGTCCTATCCAGTACAGCAATTCTCTGGCAAACCCTTTTCCACGGGCTTCAGGTCTTGTTGCGACCTGTCCTATAAGAACGTGATCATCAACATCATAAATAACTGTAGCAGTCGTACATTTGTTGTACAGATATATCTTTGAAAGACCTCTTCTGATCTTGTGTGAATGTTCTGTTATCCACAGACCATGCTCTATAAGTGTCGGAAAGCCTTCATGAAGGATCTCGTAGATCTCGTCAAGAGAAGCCTCGGTAGTAAGTTTTTTCTCGTCAAAGTTATCCGGCATATGATCAGTAAACTGAAATTTTGTTCTCTTCAGCATTTTGTATCCGGGCACATCACACAGATGTTCAAGAACTATCCACGGAGCTTCAACTCTGAAAGGTGCATGCATCTGTATAAAGGTTTTAAGTTCATCGACCGGAAGAAGTGTTTTTGTACATACTATCATAATTGAATTGAAATGAACGATGTACCCTTTGTTTTTTTCATCTGATATTTCATAGAACTTGCAGAAATCATATGCAAGACCATACGCCCTGTAATATGAAAGTATTTTTCTTCCGTAATAATCTCTGTGAAGAAACTCCAGTGAATCAAGATCTGTATCGGTAATGAATTTTATCATAGTTTATTTATTCCTGACATTAATAATATTGTTAATTTTTCGCACATTTCGATATCCGAGATATCAGCAACACAAGCAGGAGAATGAAGGTATCTGCAAGGAACTGATATTGCAAGAGTACGCACTCCTTTTCCGGAAATGTGGATCGCTCCGCTGTCATTTCCGCCTGCAATTTTTGTTTTTGTCTGACATTTTATTTTGTTTTCTGCAGCAAGTAAAAATGCTGCTTCATACATTTTTCTGTCATATACAGTTCTTCTGTCCATATAAAGAACAACTGCACCTTTTGAAAGCTCACATACCCTGTCTGATCCGCTGACTGATGAAATATCAGAGGCAGTTGTGGTTTCAAGAACAATGGCCAGATCAGGTTCAACAGCAAACGCAGCTGCGTTTGCACCTCTGAGTCCTATTTCTTCCTGAACGGTAAAAGCAAAATAGGTATCATATTCAAGTTCAGAGCATATAAGATCTATCATTATCGCACATCCGGCTCTGTCATCAAGAGCTTTTCCTGCGATCTTTTTTCCTCCAAGCTTGCTGTAATACGGAACAAATGACACATAATCGCCAACAGAAACGTATTTTTCTGCATCTTCTCTGTTTAACGCTCCGATATCGATCCTCATGGAATCAACTGACAACTTGGCATTTCGCTCTTTTTCCGACATATTGTGAACAGCTTTCATGCCGATTACTCCGGGAATACCGTTTTTTCCGACGAGTACCTGTCTTGAAACAGCCGATCCGGCATTTACGCCTCCGACAAAATCAAATGAAAGTGTACCGTCATCATTTATGAACGTTACTATCATGCCGACTTCATCCATATGGGCAGCTATCATAAGCTTTTTTTCAGGTCTTTTCTTTCCTTTTTTAAAAGCTATCAGATTGCCGAGATTGTCTGTATGATAATCACATTTTCCGTTTATCTGTTTTATAATATATTCTCTGACGGCATCCTCACATCCGGAAACGCCGCATATCATGGATAAATTTTTCAGATGTCTGAGCATTATTTGTTCACCACCCTGATAAATTCTGCAAGAAGATCTGATGTAAGTTCAATATCCTTACTATCTACAATCTCAGCAGGAGTATGCATATATCTCAAGGGAACAGAAACCGTACATGTTCTGACTCCTTTTCTGCAGATACTGAACTGATCTGCATTTGTTCCTGTGAGACCGCTCATTACCTCTTTCTGATATGGTATTTTTATTTTATCTGCAGTCCTGCTGAGCAGTTCTGATATTTCACGGGAAAGTGAAGGAGAATAACCTATCATCGGTCCTGATCCCATTTTTCCGCATTTTTCAGGATTTTCGCCGGCAGCAGATGCGAAGCTTACATCAACGGCAACAGCAATATCGGGATCAATTTCAAAGCAGGCAGTTTTAGCGCCTCTTTCGCCTATTTCTTCTGCAGATGAGAACAAAAATGAATATGAACAGTTTTCTGTTTTTGTCTTCATCAGTTTGTCAGCGGTCCTTATAAGTACCAATGCACCGGCACGGTCGTCAAATGCTTTTCCTGCTGCACGGCCGTTCAAAAGCTTGCTGCACTCTGACTCAAATGATATCGTATCACCGGGTCTTACCAGCTTTTTAAGTTCCTTTTCGGAATATCCGGTATCTATTCTGACTTGATCCATATCAGAAGAACTGTTGTCAGAAAGGTGCGGAGGTATAGAGGCTACGATTCCCGGGATGTCTTTTCTGCCATGGATAACGACCCTCTGTGAAGGCAGCATTCTGACATCCATTCCTCCGATATTTCCCGGAACAATAAATCCTTCCTCGTCAATAAAAGTAACTATCATACCGATCTCATCCATATGAGCATCGATCAGAATATGAGGCTTTCCTTCTGCTCTTTCCCCGAAGGACAATTCAACACCGTTTTCCCTGACAGTGCACTTTTTCTTAAATCTTGATTCAAGAAACTGAGCAAGCTCTGAAAATGCTTCTGACTCGTCACCTGATACCGAACTGATCGAGCTGAGTCGAAACAAAATATCTCTGATATCCATTTTTCATTCTCCTTAAAAAATGTCAGCACGTTCGTAAAAACACATATAGATTTATTATAACAATTTTTTGACGAAAAATCAATTATCTAATATTCAAAAAACAAACGCTGCTTTAAAAGCAGCGTTTGTATGTATAGACAAATAATTTTGATCAGACATCAAGAACAGCCAGTCTGGATTTAACATCTGCACCGCTGTCCTTCAGCTTTTTCTCATAAGCTTCAGCTTCAGAGAATGTCATTTTTTCTGTTACAAAGACTAAATCAGTTTCATCGCTTACGACACTGACATTTTCAAGTGAACCGGCTTTGATTCCTGATACTCTGAAATACATTCTGCAGCTCTTGTTTTTATGATCTGAAATAAATGAAGAATCTGAAGAATCTTCCCATGTCTGTGAAACATCTGTTTTTCCTTCATTTTTGATTTCTTCGATAACGTCTCCGAGAACAGCACTCGCTGTAGGAAGTTTGCCTGCTCCTCTTCCGTAAAACATAGCCTTGTCGATACCGTCACCGCAAACGAGAACAGCATTGAATACGTCATCAACACGTGAAAGCATGTTATCGAACGGAACTATCATAGGCATTACCATCGGAATGATCTTTCCGTCTTCCATTCTTTCAACGCTTGCAATAAGCTTTACAGATCCGCCGAATATACCGGCATATTTTACATCCTCAAGAGATATGTCAGAGATACCCTTTGTAAATACGTTCTCAGGATAAACATGTTTGCCAAATGCAAGTGATGACAGAATACAGATCTTTCTGCATGCATCGATTCCTTCAACATCAGCGGTAGGATCTTTTTCTGCATAGCCAAGTTCCTGAGCCATCTTCAATGCTGTTTTAAAATCCATGCTTTCGTTTATCATTTTTCCGAGGATGAAATTTGTTGTACCGTTCAGAATACCACAGATCTCTGTAATATCATTTGCTGCAAGACATTTATGAAGCGGTCTTATTATCGGAATGGCACCGCCAACACTTGCTTCAAAGAAGAAATTGCAGTTGTTCTTCTTTGCGATCTTAAGAAGCTCTGCACCTTTTACGGCTACCAGTTCTTTATTTGATGTTGATACACTTTTTCCTTTTTCAAGACATGCTTTTACAAAGTCATAGGCAAATGTAGCACCGCCCATGCACTCAGCAACGATCGTAACTTCGTCATCGTTAAGAATATCATCAATTTTTTTTGTGAATTTGCTGCTGTAAGGACTGTCTGAAAAATCTCTTATATCAAGAATATATTTGATATCAGCTTCTTTTCCTGCTTTTTTTGTAATTTTGTCCCTGTTCTTGTAAAAAAGTTCGACTACTCCGGAGCCGACTACTCCATATCCCAGGACTGCGATCTTTGTCATAATATACTCCATTTCCCTGCAATAAAAAACTGCAGTGCTAAATAATAAATATGCTATTCCCTGTTGAGGATCCTGACGTCAACAACGCCGTCAACAGAAGAAAATGCTGTTCTGATATCATTCTCATTAAACTTTTCGGTCAGCTTCAGTGTTATCGTAACTGTTGCAACACCATCGATAGGAATGCACTGATTTACGGTAAGAACATTTGCATCTGACGAATATATGGCCGAAAGCACATTTGCAAGAACTCCGGGTTTATCCTGAAGAACTGCATTTATTGTAATCAGCCTGTTGGTAAATTTCTCATCATACAAAAAAACATGATCTTTATACTTATAAAAAGCACTTCTTGAGATCTCTGCCTTTCTGCAGGCTTCCGCAAGGCTTCGTGCTCCCTTTGCAGCTATTGTCTTTTTCACTTCAAGGACCTTGACAAAAACTTCAGGGATCACTCTTGAATCTATTACAATAAGGTTTGAAGAACGTAATGAATTATCCATTTCAATATACCTCAAAATAGTCCGTCCTACAAATACAACTGTATTTGTGTCTATATTAATATATCATACTTAAAACCTTTTGTCAACCCGATTTTTCCTATATTCCGAAACATTTGAAAACAAAAAAAGCAAAGCAATCAATACTATTTTTATTAATATTTCATAATAACTTATTTCAAAGTGATTTTTATTCAGAAAATATTGACAAAATGTAATGAATATACTATAATTAAAGTATAGTATTTTTATCTTTTTATAGCTGTTTTTCATAAAAAGAATAGAAAAATTTTAATACGAAACGGAGGACCGATTTATGGAAAGCTACGAAAACACAGAAAGGAATATCAATGTTAAATCCAACAAAGGATGGGAAACTTTAGCACTCGTTATTTATGTTCTTGCTCACCTGAGCGTTATAATTATGAACTTCATGATGGGAAAAACTAATGGACAGGTTCAGGGTCAGGCAAAAGCAATTATCGGTCAGCAATTCGGATATATCAACCAGTATTATAATTCATCCCAGGGTTACTTCAATGATCAGTCATTTCCGGTTTCTGTCGATAACTATATCGATTCTGTTGATACTTATATCGAATCAGTAAATACATTCATCAAAAACAGCAGATCAAACGCAAGTGTTGACGAAGGCAACCTTGAGATCGTAGAATCTGCCAAAGCCGCTATAGACAGCAGCCGTGGAGAACTGACAAAGGCTCAGAAGGAAAGCGAAAGCAGGATCAAAGATTTTAAATCTTACGGTGATGATCCGACATCAGATAATTCTATACAGCTTGGTGAAATCGATTATGAAATGTCTGTTCCAAAAAATTCACGAGCTTTAGGAGATAACCTGAGTGCAATGATGAAGGTACAGAACACATCACAGGTCGCTGCCGGAACACTTGCTCAGCTGATCCTTATACTCTCAGCATTTATCACACTTGCAGTACATAAAAAAGGATATATCACTTCACTGATCCTGAACCTTCTCAGTTCGGTTTCAGGAATAGTAGTTATTGTTACAACGCATTCACTGTTCCCTGTTCCGGGATTTATAAATACACTTTCAGCTATCGTTCTTATCTCAATAATCTACGGATTTTCAAATAAGATCATCGCTAAGAATCAGGAAATTTCCAGAAACTATCAGCAGCTTATTGAAACCAACAGAATCGTCAAGGAAACTGACGAAAAGCTGTCTTACCTTGCTTACTATGATATTCTTACAGGTCTTCCGAACAGACAGAAATTCATTGAAAAGCTCGATGAGACGATCACAGATACTTCTAATAACGCTTTTACAACTATCCTTGCCGATCTTGACAACTTTAAACAGATAAATGATACATACGGATTAAATGTCGGAGACATTGTATTGAACACTTATGCTGAAAAGCTCAAAGCTTACTGTCAGTCTAATGTTTTCCTTGCAAGAATCGGCGGCGACGAATTCGGATTTATCATAGAAGGCAGCATGACTGAAGCAAATATTCTCAATCACATCGAAAAGATCCAGAATATTCTTTCAGAACCTATCCAGATAAATGATATCATGCTTACATCCACTTCAAGCTTCGGAATAGCAAGCTATCCTAACAATGCAGTTTCTTCAAGTGACTTAATGAAATGTCTGGACAGTGCTATTTTCTATGCAAAAGCAAACGGTAAAAACAGACCATGCTTCTATGAACAGAACTGAAGCACGATATGATGAATATAACAACAGAGGATCTTCCCCGTTTTTTAAACTGCGGGAAGTATTCTCCCATTCACTCAGCTGAAATGCTTTTTCTTCTGAACTGATATTTTAACACTGCTTTTTGGGAGGAAACCATGTCTTACGGTCACAAATCAAAAAAATCTATTTTGTCATTTGATATATTGGGTACAGTTACTTATATTTTAGTATTTTCACTGCTGCTGTTTTACTCCAACAAACTTGGTGAGCCGACAGCAGACTCAGGAAAAATAGGGGTCGTATTTCAGGGGGTCAGCATGCAGCTCAGGCTTCTGCTGTCAGCATTTATTGTTGTTGCAGTATCCGGCAAAGGATATCCGGTCGCTGTTATAGTAAATATTTTTTCCGCACTTAATTATATAATTACACTATGTGCTTCAAATTCAGCATCGGCAATAAACAGTCTGATAAGCACCATTGCAACAATTATTCTTATAACGATAATCTACGTATTTTATCAGAAAATCGTTAAAAACAACCGCGAACTAACTAAAGCCAACCAAACCTTACAGGAAAAAGATGAAAAGCTCAGTTTCCTTGTTCACTACGACATTTTGACAGGTCTTCCAAACAGGCAGCTGTTTATCGAAAGAATAGACGAAGCCATCAATCTGGAAGCATCTGTCCCTTTTACCGTTATCGCTGCAAATATTGATAATTTCAAACTGATCAATAATGAGTTTGGCAATAACGCAGGCGACGCAGTACTTTGCTCATATTCCAAAAAGCTTAAGCGTTTCTGCGGAAATTCAATGTTTCTTGCTCGTATAAACGGCGATGAATTTGGAATAATCGTATATGGCAAGGAATCTGAGATAACCATATTAAACTATATCGAAGCTATCAGAGAAATCGTAGCTGAGCCTGTCAGATTTCAGGAAATCAAGATCAATGTTACAATGAGTTTCGGGGTAGCTTCTTACCCTGCAAATGCTACAAACTCAACAGATATCCTGAAATGTGTAAATAGTGCATTGGGATTTTCAAAAATGAATGGGAAAAACACGCATTTCTTCTACGGTAATGTTCCGGTTTCCCAAAACTATATGTGAAAGGATGTTTATTAATCATGGAAGTTTCAAAATTATTTGAAAAAGCGTCATCGCTTTATGATACCGCTCATGAAAAATGTGCAAAATCCGGTATTGATATTTCCAGCATTACTTTGATATTATCAGATACGGATACAATTTTTCACGGAGTAAACTGGAAAAGATTAAAAGATGATTTTACCGAAGAGGAAACATGTTCTGAATACGAAGCTCTGATCAAAATGATCCTGTCAGGCGAAACAAAGATCAAATCAATAATCACTTTAAACAACAAAAAAGCAACAGTTAAACCATGTATCAAATGTACTGAGTTAATTCTGAGAACAAATATTGAAAATAAAAACTGCAACATTATAACAGGAAAAAAATCACAGATCACTTTATCATCATCTGATAAAGAAACAAGTGCTTTAATAGAGAAAATAGAAAACGAACTCTTACAGACAGAAGCTGCCGAAAACACAGCAGCAGCTTCTGAACAGAATAAAATTGAAGCTGTTCCTGCACAGGAAAATATAAACGTTTCCGATGCTGCAGATACAGAAAAAACAGAAAATCCTTCAGATGCCAATACAGCAGTTGCCGAAAACGGATCTGATACAAAGACAAAACCGGAAACCGCGTCTGAAGTCGAAGCTAAAGAAGAAGTTAAACCGGAAGCTGAAGTAAAAGAAGAAACAAAACCGGAAGCCGGAACCGAACCTGAAGCTGCACCTGAAGCTGCATCAGAGATCCCGACGCAGGAACCTGCTCCTTCACCTGCTTCATTCGATATGGAAAGCATAGGAGTAACCGGAAACGAAGTACTTACTTCCGCTGCCGAAGACAAGCAGGCTCACAGTAATGAAAACAGCACATTTGAAATGGAAGAGATCAACAAGGATAACGCTCCTGAGCCAATAGATTCTATTCCTGCAAGATCAGATGCCGATAATCAGCAATTTGTCCAGATGGCTGATATTAATGATAAGACAGAAGAATCAAATGAAAATAAAAGCGAAGATTCTCCTGTTTCGCATCTCGGTATTGATAATTCAGGACTTAAAATGATATTTGATGACTGGGAAGCAATTGATGTAACTGAAAACAATGAAGATAGTATTGCAAACAAACCATTCAATTTAAATTCCTTAAATTCAGTTGAAAATACTCCGGCACCTGAAAATACATCAAATCCTGCTACAGCACAGCAAGCTCCGGATATGATACCAAATCCAAATATGGGACCAAATCAGATGTATCAGCAGCAGCCTATGAACGGTATGTACCAGCAGCAGCCTATGAACGGCATGTATCAGCAGCAGCCTATGAACGGTATGTATCAGCAGCAGCCTATGAACGGTATGTACCAGCAGCAGCCTATGAACGGCATGTACCAGCAGCAGCCTATGAACGGTATGTATCAGCAGCAGCCTATGACCGGTATGTATCAGCAGCAGCCTATGAACGGCATGTACCAGCAGCAGCCTATGACCGGTATGTATCAGCAGCAGTCCATGAACAGCATGTATCAGAGACAGCCTGTAAACAGCATCAACAGTCCGGGCAGTCTTTATTTGAATCAAATGCAGCAGCCACAGTCAGTAAGTATTTCTAATTACCAGAATCCTTACTCTTCAAATATGCAGAACTCAACAAACTCTATCAGCCGAAATACAACACAAAGCATGTCAGTGTACGGAACAAATATAAATACCAGTGACAACAATGCTATTTTTAAGGACAGACTGAACAATATATTAAACAGTTCATCAAAACCAAGTACTCCGGTTTCTGAAGAACAACAGTATGAAGATGCTCTTCAATCGGCCAGAGACAAAAAGAAAGCAGCTAAAATAGATGCGAAATTTTTAAGGAAACAGAAGAAAAACGGAAATCTTTAATTAATATAAATACGAAAGGATCCTCAATTTGCTTAGGATCCTTTTTTTTCATCTTATTTCAAAACTCTATGTTGATATAAAAAATATCTCCGTTTTAAATGACGGAGATATTTTTTTTATTATTCAAAGCTCTGCTTTTAACAAG
>JAZUJY010000086.1:0-3196 GCA_045643005.1 Oscillospiraceae bacterium
TCGTAAAGCATCGTGCCGTATTTTAAGGAATCGCCTTCTTTAATGAGCTGACCTAATTTTTCAGGCAGCATTCTTTCTTCGCATAAGTCACAATAGTAATCATTTAGTGTTTTTCCGTTATATTCAAAATCATAGTCAATAAAAGGTCTTGCAATAATATCAATTACTTTTTCATTCGGATATTTTTCAAGAGCATCTTTCAATCCATATAAAACTGTTTTGTTTTTATAACTAACAATTTCTTCATCTTCTGCTCTGAGGTATATATCGTCTTTCGCATTAACAACTGCCGGATTTTCCTGCTTTGACGTTTGCGGCTTCTGGGTAGTATCAGGCGTTTTCGAAGCAGTAACGGATTCGATTTTGGATTCCGGTTTACTGATATTCTGTTTCATACTGTCGGATGTTACGTTTCCATTTGCAGTAATATTGCCTGAGACAGTATTGATATCATTTTTATCATCATTTTCATCTTTATAAACCGATGTAACAGCTTTTTCTGTTTTTTTCTCTTTACTGACGACTGCTGAATTCTGAATCGGTTCTGTATCGTCTGAAGTTTGTGTTGCTGTGTCTGACGGAACTGGAGAGGAGCTGTTGTTTATTATATCCGGGTTATCCTTTGGAAATAGAATAACGGCTGTTCCGGTAATAATTACAGCAGCTGCTGCAGAACCTGCCATGAAGATTTTTTTTGATGATATTTTTGATTTTTTCAAGGGCTTTCTGTCTGTGTCAATATCAGCTTCTTCAAGAAGATCCATGTCTATTTTACCTATTGCATCAAGAAACTTTAATTCAGTCATAGTGGTATCCTTCTTTCTGTAAAAAAGCCTTTAATTTTTTTCTTGTTCTGAAAAGATATGTTGCAACAGTTTTTTCATTCAAATCATAATACTCTGCAATTTTACAAATCGGATCGCCGTACCAGTAACGTCTTATAAACACCTTCCGCCTGATTTCGTCCTGACTTCTCAAAAATCTGCTGACTGCATTTGCAAGTGCATCATCTGATACAAAATCCTCATCTGACGGAATACAGTCTGCAAGTTCGTCTATCGGAACCGTTTGTGCAAAATTTCTCTTATCTGCTGTATTGTATTTGAGTTTGTTTATCGAAAGATTTCTGACGATCCTGCAAAGATACAGCTTAAGGTTATCAGGGCATTCCGGAGGTATTTTGTTCCAGATTTCCATATATGCAGAATTTATGCATTCCTCCATGTCCTCATGTGACGAGAGAAAATTGCTTGTCACACAAAAGCATAGTCTGTTGTATTTGGATTTTATCTGAGCTATTGCCTGTTCATCTCTTTTATTAAACAGATCAATTATTGATGCATCATCCATTTGATCGGCCTCCTTTTAGTAAGGCTTTGAGGTCCTCTGTATATATAGTCAGATTTTAAAGGTAAAATATTTCACTTTTATAAAAATATTTTTAGTTCAGTTTTTTTGATTTAATATATTCCCATCCCTCTTCAAGTGTATTTGTTGAATGGGCGTCATAACCTGCAATAATATTTATACTTTCAGGTACAAGTTTCCAAAAATCTTCCCTGTACATGTCATAATACATAATAGATGAAAGATTTTTTTCAAAAAACGGTTTGAAATCTGAACAGTTAAGAGCAGCATTTACAACAAGAGCTGCCGCTTTGTTTTCATTTACTCCAAATACCTTTGTTTTTCGGAATGATCTGTCAGGATGTGCAACAACGTCAAAAAGACCGCTTTCTATCCCCTGTGCCATTGCCTCACACTGTCCGAGATATTCAAATGTTTTATCAGTATCACAAAGACTGTAGCAGCCGGGAGAATGCTGAAAAAAGTGCTGCCCTATTATCATAAGGTCAAGTTTTTCAGAAGCTTTTAGTTCTTTAAAATACCCAAGATAGTCAGGAAGAAATTCCACTTCAAGTCCGCATAGAATTTCAATTTTTCCATTATAGACAGATTTAAGTTCGTTAATTGAAGAAAGATATTCGGGCAGTTCACTGTAATCCATTCTGCATGGAAAAGGATTTCCCGGAAAAGGAACATGATCTGTAAATACTATTCTTCTGCACCGAGACATATTGCTTTTTCTACATAGTCAACGTCAGTTTCGTCTGAGGCATGTTTACATCTGTTTGTGTGAACATGAAATATTTCTTTATCAAGCGGTTTATAATTCGACATTAATAATTCAACCTTTCTGTTATGAAAAAAATCATCGTCTGACGGTATACAGAAGATGATTTGAGGAAATAATTTTTATTTTGTATTAACCAATTTTTGTTTCAGCATGTATTGGTTCCGGACTGATATCAAATCCGCTTTTGTTTTTATCTCTGAATTCTATTGGAGATGAATAGTAGAGATTATTTATTTCATCAGAATATCCTTCAGTAACATTATTTCCGAATTTCACAATATCATCCATAATAAGTCTGCTGCAGGCTTCATCTGCCGGGATCCTGTATATTTTTTTGTTCTCCAGAAATACCATTACGTAATACTTTTTTTCTGTAAAAACAGTGATACCATGGATTTTATTATTTATAATATCATATAAGGTATAAGTCCAGACTATATCATTTATCGGAATAAAAGAGGCTGTTTGCCTGTCTATTAAAAGTTTTTCGCTTATCGAAACACAATTGTAAACCTTACTCTTCTTATAATCTTCTTCTGCCTCATCTGTATTAAATCCCACTTTTTCGTATCTTAATAAAACTTCTATATATGGATTTCCTGACAGACAGAAAGCAAAAGCAAAGACAGAAACAACATTAATTATAATCAGGATTAAATAAATATGTCCTATAAAAAAAGTAATTACATTTATTAAAAGAAGAACAACCATAATTTTGATTGATTTTACAAGAGGATCGCTATACAATGTCTTTTTCAGTCCCGGGTGGTTTTCTGCTTTTTTTCTGTAATCTTCTCTTAATTTCTCAAGCTTTTTTTCATTCTTTTTCTTTTTTAAATCATTATCTTCTTTATTTGACATTAAATACACCTCTAAAAACAGTTTGGTTCAGAGAAATTTTAAAGCGGTTTGTTCGTAAAAAAATAAATTCGATTCAAAGCTCTGCTTTTAACAAGCAGAGGCGATTCGTAGAATCGCTTCCGTTCAGTCGGAGATTGTACTCCGACTGAGCGGAAAGATAGAACCCGCCGCCTGCAGAGGCGGGGGATATCCTCTGTG
>JAZUJY010000087.1:0-3826 GCA_045643005.1 Oscillospiraceae bacterium
TGGCTCACAGAACGACATGGCTACGATCCGACTTGTTAGTGGCTGTACAACATCCAAAACCGGGAGATCGGTATTCCTTCTGATTGAGATATAAGTGGTCGGATCATTTTTATCTCTGTAAAATCTGCTTAGAACAGCGGAATCTGTAATAATTGAATCCCTTACCGGCAAATCTTCAACCGGAATGATAATTTCATGCCAGCCGTTATCATTGTATTTGCTTATCTTCGTCATAGAGCCGACAGAACAAGTGCATTTCTTAAAATCAAGCTGAATAGAATCCGTCAGTTCTGCATTCTTGCGTGATTCACCTTCCCAACAAACATAAACGGTACCTTCACCACGAGGATACACTTCAAAAGTCACAGCCTTGGCACGAACAGTTTCCTGCAAACGGTGACTGATAGCTGTAAGCGTATCATACGCATTATCAATTTCCGTTGCAGACATCTTTGTATCAGAAAGAATACTGTCACGGATCTCTGTAAACTGATTAACCAGTTTCTCAGCAGAATTGCCAATGATATGATTCATATTTATGAGCTTTGTATTAAGTTTCAGCAGTGAGTCATACTCGCCTGAAATAAGATGTGCAAGTGCATCTCTTGCTGCTGCAAGATTTTCAGAATTTGTTAAGCTGGTATCAGTATAATCAACATTGCCGGGCTCAATAATTGAACATATAATCTTATCAAGAAGTACTTCGTATTCAGGGTTATCCTTAACATACTGTTCTGCAAGACAGAGATAGTCATAGTCATCAGCGGCTTCTCCAATATTTTCAAGACGGATTGAACTGCAAAAACAGCCATATTCTGCTGTTTTTGTATTCAGTGTTTTCTCATCTGTAATACCATAAAGATTTTTCAGAAGCTGTTTTGTCGGATAAATCAGCATACCGTCAGAAGATGTATAATCATCTCCGTTTGTTGCAGTAATGCCAATATCAGGTTTAAAATATATGTTTCCTTTAACATATTCTGTATCATCAATATTATATGGATAAGAAATTGCATCTTCAAGTGGAATACTGAATTTCTTGTGTCTGTCAGGATTGTACATATATCTGAAAACATCTACCCCCCAGTAAAGCTCTCCAAGAATTCCAAGACTATGCTGCTGCCACTTATTTGCTCTGGCAATAGCCAAGGAATTCAATGACGTCGTTTCATCATGGTTTTCATTTATCATGTATCCGGCAGTAGAAATACTGCGGCCTGTACAAAGTGTGCTGTACCACCAGAAATTCGTTCCTTTATTCTGATATTCCTCCAGTTTATTATATAAATCTGATGATTTGGTACATTTTACAGAATCAGTATCGGAAAAATCGTTGAACTGAGGACAAAAGCATTTAAGGCAAAAATCACCCGGAACATTTATTGTATATGTTTTATTTTCTTTTGTTTCGCTGTCATAATATTCATATGATTCTTTCCATTCTGATATTCCCTTTGCCTGTAATCCCTGATAAAGTATATCGCCCCAGTTTCCGCTGTTTTCGGTTGGACCTACGGTATGAATATAAAGTATACCGTCAACCGAATTAATCAGTTTGTTTTGAAGCGGCGACTTTTTACTTTCAATATATTCCTTGATTTCTTCTTTTGTTTCTTCAAAAATGTAACTGTTTACAAGTGTTCTGATATTTGCATATTTTGAATCTTCAGCCGGTTCATCATCCTGCGGAATATAGATGTAAGCATATTGGAGATAATCAAAATTATCCTCTATACTTTTATCAGCAAGCTTTTTCATTATCATTTCAAATCCGATTCTGCCTTCAGCCGTCGGGTAACGGTTAAGTCGGGCTTTGCATTCAGGAACTTCGGAATATTCCAGATAACCGCTATATAAATTAAAGTAAGGCACTTTGGTATCACTTGACCTTATATGTTCTGTCAAAACATTTATTTCCTCATCCAGCTTAGCCGAATTATAAAATGTTCCATAGTTATAACCGGAAGTTACTTTTCTTTCATTCAGAACTTCATTGACTTTGGTTTGATATAATTCTTCAGCATAATCCCAGTCATTATTCTCTAATTCAATGCCAATAATCCCGTTCAGATAATCCACACGGTTTTTCTTTGCTGCAGAAATATGTCCTGTTGAAGCTGCAAATTTGGTTCGGTTTTGAGTTATCGTATCTAATTCAAAATCATATACATTAATTTCAACATCAATTGCAGATGTGGTTTTTTTACCGTTCAAAGTATATGTACAATTCAGAGTTGCAGTATATAAACCTGCTTCTGTATTTTCAGGAATGGTGTAAGTAAACCATAATCCCTGATTTTTCAGGTTGCTGCTATTCAACTCAAAACTGTTTTTACCTTCTTTGACAGCCATATTATACGGAATCAATGCATCAGGATAAAAGTCATAGCTGACCTTTCCGTTTCCATCTTTATGAGAGCCGCCTAATGCCCAATATCCTTCAACTTTCAGATAAGATTCAAAAAACATCTCAAAGCTGTCTTTGGATATTGTTTTTTCGTTTGAGCTGCATTTAAAGTCGCCGTCAAGTGACATAGTGAAATTCTCGTATTTTCCGGGATTTGCAATAATTATCTGTGCCGTTTCACGCTCGTTTGAAGCTGCATCAAAGCGAAGTGTTCCGCCTTTTACCATTTCTGAATACTCTGCTTCATCCTGACGCAGAAGTTTGGAGTTAGGGCAGATATAATATGTTATGCCTGTTTCGGCTGTTGCAATCGGTATTACCGATATCGGTGTTGTGGTTGTAAGCATTACTGCTGATATCAGCAGAGCCGCAACCATGTTTCGATTTTTCATCTCTTACCTCCATAAATAATTTTTTGCTTGTGTGGGTTAACTATTTCAATCAAGTGACACTGCGGTTGATACGGCTTCATATCACTTCCTTCTCTATTTTTAATAAAACAAATACCTGAATAAGACCATAAGCGAAGCTTACAGCCTGTTCAGGTATTTGAATTGTTATTTATATGCAGTCAGGGTTAATGCATAGTACTGGCTATGTATGCATGTATGTATAAGCGTAGCATGAGCCATAACCATTGTCAATCCCTTTTTAGAAATTTCTGCTTATATACTGGTTTTATATTCGGATTATAGCACTTTTTGAACAAAATGTCAAGTATATTAAACTTTTTACGTCAATGAAAAACATTTATCATTTAGTATAAGAAGCGTTAGATTATGCTGTTCCAAGTAAAATTTACTCCTTGCATCCAATTCCGTCAGCAAATAAACCTTTGGGAACTATTAATCTGCACGACAAATTAAATAGGTGGCTAACCACCATATAATCAGCCGCTTTTTTGTCAAAATGTCAATTCTCATTGGGAAGTCCACCGTAGCCGACTGAACATATCGCATCGCTGTTTTTGTTTTTATCGGAATAAAGTTGCCTTGGAACTGCCCATAGTTGTGCATCACCAATAAGAGAGCAATATATAATCAGGTTATTTGATACTGATGAAAGTCACAGAAGATGACACTGAACTTTACATATTTGAAGAAGTGTAAAGCAACGTGAAAATAGATGTTGACAATTAACGCTCTATATGTTATAATAATGACGAAAAATGCCAAAGACGATGGCAGAATTTGGAGGTGTAACAATGGCAGATAAAATAACAGATATGGATGAAGAAGAACTTGAATTTGATGATGAAGAATACGAAGAAGACCTTGAACTGAACGATGAGCAGTTAGAGCGCAATGATGAGATCTACAATGCTGCATTAGACTTCTGCAGGGTACTTACTGAGAATCCGGAGCTTGAATGGGACATGGCTTTTATTGGCGAAATTGCAGATTTTGCAGCGAATTGTCT
>JAZUJY010000088.1:0-2207 GCA_045643005.1 Oscillospiraceae bacterium
AATTTTTCTGCTTGTCCTGAAGAAGAAATTCTGCGTCAGAAAACCTTGAAATACGTAAGTATTCCTGCGGCTTTCTTCCTTGACTTTCTCCTTCATTACTTCGCATAAAATATTCAAGACTTAATTGGCGGAGCAATATCAGTATAATACGGCGGTGTCAGAAACAACACCGCCGTAATAATATTCAAGGGGTTATGCGTTTAAATGCTAACTTATGTGGTTGGTTTATTAGATGTACCATTACCATCAGGTGTAATTTTTACGGTAATTGTTCCAAGTGTGAAATCATCAGTTGCAGTTACGTCGCCGGCTGTTACGGTAACACCTATTGTTTCAGATGGAGCTGTTTCAGCACCAATATCGCAGGCTTTTATAGATTTTTCAGCATTATTACTTAATGTTGCGGTAAAACCATCCTTTTCTGCTGATTCTTCTTCACCAGTAGTTCCAAATCCTGCGGTGTATTTTACAGCCCAGTTTGAATGATTTGTAACAGTGATTGAACCGTTACCACCGTTACTTAATGTTCTACCAGTTGAATAAGTATGAGTTTCAGGATTCCATGTGCCGCTTGTATAAGTAAATTCTAAATTAGTCCATGTTACATCAACTTTATAAACTGCGCTGGTTTGATTAGATGCTGTGGGATAAATGACGTCGTTGGAGATAATAATTTTTACATCACCAGTAGATGTTGCACCATTGTTAATATCAAATGTAGGCGAAGATATATCGCTTCTGAAAACATCTGGTGTAGTACCGTGAACATCAGCAAAAGCCGAGGAAACAGGGATAGCAAACATAAGAGCGGCGGTTGTAATAGCGGTTAAAGTTTTAAATAAATTAGTTTTTTTCATCATAACAGTCATCCTTTCGTTATAAATATCAAATCTTTCGGTTAATGAAAGAAATTCGGCTTAATTTGTGACAGTGATCTTAACATTTGTGAGTTCGGATTCAACAATGGCTTTTTCACCTGTTGACGGATTATAGTAGCTTACACGGTAAAGACCTGTGTAAATGCCCTCGGAAATAACGATATTATCAAGCTTCAGGTTCATTTTCTGCAAACGTGTACCGGAAGGCAGAAGACCTGATTTTGCAATGCTGAAAACATTTCCGTCTGATTGTATCAGCAGTTCAAGAGTTACTGCCTGATTTGATTCCGAAGGATTTTCAAACATCATTGTGATACTTCCGCTGGAAAGTGAAACATCTGCTGCAAGGGTATATGACATTGAAGCAGAGCCGACAACATCTGTATCATTGCTTGGTTTTGAGCTTTTAGAGTCTACATTGCTTGCTACCTCCTCTAAATTTTCGTCTTTTTCCGGCAGTGGAAAATCAGGAGCGACAGAAATTATTTCGGTTTCTGATGTCACAGTCTGTCCGACCGGTTCACTACTATTGTTAATAAGACTTCTGATTCCGAGCCATACAGGAATAACAGCGGCTATAAGCAGAAGAAATATGATGAGGAATGGTATTCGGCTTTTAAATATCAGAATGTACTGATTTTCGCCGACAGCAGCATAGCCGACTTTACGGAAAAGAAGTTTGTTCACGTCATCCAGCTTAAAAACTTTAAGGCTGCATCCTGCGCTCATAACAAGTATTCCTATTTCGTTGTTTCCGTCTGCTTTTGCTGCACCAAGGAGTTCATATTCGTTTGCTGACCTATACAATTTGTTGAATTTCTTAGTAGAATATGAGAAAAATGTTTTGCTGTCAATGTTCAGCTTTTCATCATAATCATTTTTTAAAACGAATTGAAATTCTTTCAAAATTCATCTTCCTTACGCTGTTTTATAAACAATTATTTATTTTGTGATTTTATTATATCATAACTTTTAGTATTTTGCAATACACAAATTACACAGTTTTTTTTAATTGTTTTTGTAGATTTAGATAATTTAAAAGCAAGATAAATATACAAAGTGTATACTCATCTTGCTTTTTCTCAAATCGTAATTATCCGCCTGCGGAAAGACTTACTACACACGTTCCGACATTATATTCGCCGGGTTCAATAAATGAAATTCTGTTCTGTGGAGCAAAACGTATTTCGGCGCTTTCATCGGCAGGGACTACCACTGAACTGATAGTATTATTATCTCTGTCAGTATATTTTGCCTGTATATTTTCATAGCTGAATTCAGGACTATATGACAGTGAAGCACGTATCGAAGTGCTGTTGGTAGAGTCGT
>JAZUJY010000089.1:0-7027 GCA_045643005.1 Oscillospiraceae bacterium
AGCTTTGAACAACACAGAGCTTTGAAAACCCATAATGAAAATAACGGAGGAGAAAAATATGAAAAAAAACATTATATGTGCACTTATCGCAGCAGCAATGATTCCGGGTATGATGCCTCCTGAATCATTAAATTTAATTTCAGGTGATATTTTATCTGTTCGTGCAAATGAAACAGAAAAGTCAGGAAAATGCGGTGATTCTGTTTCCTGGTCACTTGACAGCAACGGTCGGCTTACAATATCAGGTAAAGGAAAAATATATGATTATGATTTTGACAGTTATGATGAAGAGAAACATACACCCTGGTACAAGTATAATGATTCCATAAAAGAATTGATCATTGAAGAAGGAATAGAGTATATCGGTGATTATGCATTTTATGACTGTCAGAAATTAAAAAATATATCGCTGCCGGATTCTGTAAAAGAAATAGGCAAAATGTCTTTTGCAAACTGTTCAGATATTTCTGAAATCATTTTTCCGGAAAATCTTTCATGTATTGGAGAATATGCTTTTTATCAATGTATGAACCTTGAAAATTTTGCTTTTCCCGACAGTGTAAAAAAGATCGGTGATTTTGCGTTTCAAGGATGTTCAAGATTAACTGAATTAAATATTTCTGCTAATGTGGAAACAATAGGTGCCAACATAGTACTGTATTCAATTTCGCTGGAAAATATTACAGTATCAGAAAAAAATAAATATTTTTGTGCTGTTGACGGAGTACTTTTATCAAAAGATAAAACGAAGCTGTATGCATATCCCGGAAGAAAAAGTCAGGAGTCTTACACAGTTCCGGATAGTGTCTGTGTTATTGGTTCAAGTGCATTTTATTCTTTGAAGCTTAGTACTATAAATATTGGTTCTAAGGTTAAAGAAATAAGTAATGATTCATTTAATTCCTGCAATAATCTGCAAAATATTAATGTATCAAAGGATAACAATTATTTTTCTGATATAGACGGTAACCTTTATAATAAGGACAAAACAGAATTTTATAAATATACGATTGGAAAAAAAGAGACATCTTTCAAAGTTCCGGATGGAACAGAGAATATCTGTTCCGGTGCATTCATCCTTACGAATCTGACTGAAATATCTCTACCTGACAGTATAAAAAAGATCGATGACATTGCATTTAAAAATAACAGCAGCCTTAAAGAGATCGTTATTCATGATGGATGTAAAGAAATAGGAGCCAAAGCATTTTTAAACAATATTGCTATGGAAAAAATAGTGATTCCTGAAAGTGTAGAAAAAATTGGAGATTATGCATTCTTTAATTGTAAAGCTTTAACTATTTACGGATATGAAGGAAGCTTCGCTGAAAGTTATGCAAAAGCTGAAGGCATTCCTTTTGTTGCAATAGGTGCTGATGATAATATTTCAGGAGATACGCAGAGTGAAAACAGCGATGATAAGGACACCGGGGAAAAAGACGAAAAAGACGAAAACATCGTATCATCAGGTGTATGCGGAGAAAATGTTAAATGGGTTCTTGATAAGGACGGTACTATTACATTTTCAGGCAAAGGTGAAATGTATGATTATCTTGGATATGATTCTGTGCCATGGCGTGACTGGGATGATTCTATCGTCAAAGTTGTTTTTAATGACGGTGTTGAAAGTATCGGTGATTATGTATTTTATTCGTTTCATGCTCTGAAAGAAATAAGTATTTCAAAAACGGTAAAAAGTATTGGTGAGTATTCTTTTTACTGGTGTACAAGTCTTAAAGAAATCAGTATCCCTTCAGGTGTAGAATGCATTAAAAAGGATGCTTTTGGACTATGCAGTGCTCTTAAAAACATAGAAATATCTGAAAGCGTAACTGATATAAGGAATAATGTTTTTGAAAAGACGCTCTGGATGGATAAGTATTATGCTGAAAACGAAAATCAGTTTTTGATAATAAACGGAAATCTGCTCGACTGTAATCAGGCGGAAGGTGAAATTATCATCCCTGACGGAGTTGTAAATATAGCAGATTATGTTTTTAATTCCAAACGTCAGCTGACAAGTGTATATATCCCTGACAGTGTTAAAAAAATCGGAAATAATTCATTTAACGGATGCACTAATTTAAGTGAGATACATTTTTCAGAAAATCTCGAAAGTATAGGAAGATCAGCTTTTGAAGGAACTGCGTGGTTCGAAAATAAGAAATCAGAAGATGAATTTGTAATAGTAAACGGATTCCTTCTTTACGGAAATTCCTGCAAAGGTGATGTGGTCATTCCTGATAATGTTAAATATATTGCTGATAATGCATTTTATAGGTGTTCCAACATAAATAGTGTAACAATTCCTGACTGCGTTAAGTATATCGGAGATTCAGCATTTTTCCAATGCAATTCTATAAAAAGTATTTCACTTCCGAAAGAACTGACATATATTGGATCATATGCTTTTGCCAACTGTTTTGGTATCAATGAAATTTCGATCCCTGAAAATGTTAAATATATTGGTGAATATGCATTTTTTCAATGCACGGGATTAAAAAGCATAAGCCTTCCGGACAGTCTCGAAGAGATAGATGACTATGCTTTTAGTTTATGTACTAATTTGAGAGAACTTACCATTCCGAAAAATGTAAGCAAAATTGGAACAAATATCGTTCTGAAGAACAGATATATGGAAAGAATCGGTGTTTCAGAAGAAAACAAAAGCTATTGTGAAGTAGACGGAGTATTGTTCAATTCGAAAAAAACACATTTACTGGCCTATCCGGGAAATAAAGCTGACAAGACATATACGATCCCTGATGGTGTGACAGATATCAGAAGTGAAGCATTTTCATCAACATTGCTTGAAGAAGTGATAATTCCTGAAAGTGTAGAATACATATGGAAAGAAGCATTCAAAATATCATCATATCTTAAAAACATCAAAGTAGCTGAGGATAATAAAGCTTATAGTGATATCGACGGAGTACTTTGTGACAAAGATAAAAAAACACTGATATCTTATTCGGTTGGTCGAGAAGATAAAGCCTATAAGATCCCTGAAGGAATAGAAAAAATTGAAAAATATGCGTTCTTTACAAGCTGCCTTGAAAAAATCACACTTCCTGACAGCTTAAAAAGTATAATAAATTATGGATTTGCAAATTGCTACAAATTAAAAGAAATTGAAATACCCGATGGCTGTACTTTGATTTCAGGACTTGCATTTTTGAATTGTGATGCTTTAAATAAAATAGTGATCCCAAGAAGCGTAAGCAATATAGGAAATGATTCATTCAGCAGCTGTAATAAATTGGTGATCTATGGTTACAAAGACAGCTACGCTGAAAAATATGCTTCAGAAAATATAATTCCTTTTATTGATATCGAAACAGTTGAACCGGAAGATAAGATTCATGGTGATCTGTCAGATGACGGTATTGTTGGTGCTCAGGATCTTGTACTTTTAACTGATATTCTTTTAAGTATGGATGATGAATTATCTGATGAAAAACTTGAAGCTGCTGACATGAATAATGATGGAAAAGTAAATGTTATAGATCTTATATATCTTAAACAGCTGTTGCTTGGATGATTTTACAGGCTGGCTGCATAAAAACCCCTTCGCCGATTACCAAAAGCGGCGAAGGGGTTTTAACTGCTTTATATCTTAATAAACAAGTTAGAAGTTGCTAATAAAATGCATATATGATATACTAAAATAAAAAACAAAAGAGGTTACGAAATATATGCGTTTGAATGATCTTATAGAATTTCTGAGAAAATCTGACAGTTTTGAAAAAATCGACAAGTACAGAAATGAAATCGCAGAGCTTATTCCAAAGGTAAAAATAATGTTTGACTACGATCAGGAGCATTATGCACATCAGTATGATCTTTGGAAACACAGTATCATGACAGTTCTGGGACTTGATGAAAATATTGAAGATGACATGATTTATCTTGCAGCACTGCTTCACGATATCGGAAAGCCGGACTGCCGTATTTATGCATATGAGAAAGGAGAGATGAAAACACATTATCCCGGACACCCTGAGAGAAGTATGGAGATCGTTCGTGATGAGATCATTCCGGACCTTTTAAAAAAAGGTGAACCATTAAGTGAGAAACAAAGAAAAATTCTTCTGTATTACGTTAAATATCATGATGAAGTCATCACTCCTGAACCGGACTGTATGCGAAGTCATCTTAATTCAGGAGTAACTCTTACAGAATTCAAAAACCTGATGAAACTACATGTGTCAGATGCAAAGGCACATAATATGGTCCCGTTTGTAATTAATAGAATAGATGTGTGCAGCAAACTCTCCGGAGAATATGCTGATATGATCTATAATGAAATAAAAAATTGAATTTACTTTAAGGGGGACGATATAATGAATACTTTTCATTAAATTTATAATACTTATTTTCCTGTTCATTGATAATAGTGATACAGTATTTTATCAAACTTTATATCATTTGGTTTTACACTGATAATCGAGTATTTTTGCAGAGTCAAATAAATATTTTTAATTCTGAGAAGGATCGTTTATTATTCCTGCAAAGACAGGCATGCCGTCACCGTCTGTAATATAATAGAAAAACGGTTTACTGCATTTGAATTGTTTTAACTGCGGATAACGGTCATCACCGCTGACTAATACCACTTCGGTATATACAGCAGCTTCACATCCTTTTTCATCTATCTGCACTGCAGCTTCATGGTCAATGCTTCGGATCAGAAGTGTACCGTCATTTTTTAATATATTTGAAAAATCACCGCCGGAAAATGCTTCATTTACTCCGAGATTTTTAAATGTTCCGACCAGGTCATAACCTGAGCTGACGCTGAATTTCGGTACGCTTAAACTTATATAATATTCCCTGTAACTGATAGTATCATTGATCAGAGATCTCATCGCTTCAGGATCACCAAGAATTTCATCGACAGAAACATTTTCGTTTGGAAGAACAAAATTCATATTGTAGTTATTGTTCATAGGCTTTGAATATTTCATGAATTTATCTGAAACACCGACCTTGTCAAGTGTTACCTGATTCATGTATGTACATTTTTCTGTTTTTCCTTCAGCAGTCGTAAAATCATCCGAATATGTTTTTTCAAATTCATTTAGCCACTGGTCTGCAAATGTAATTGTATTGTATATGCATAAAGCATCATCAGGTGAGATGGTTTTCTGTGTTTTGATTTTTCCGTCGGTGTTATTGAATATCCATTTGGATATCTCGTCTGAAACTGCGTCAGAGTCGTAAAAATTTCTTCTGTTCACAGCTGTATTGTAATCATTTTTCAGTATCGAAAGAGTATCGTCTGAAAATTCATATCCCTGAGAGTTAAGCCATAATGAATAAGCTGATTTGCAGTAACTGCTGTCTTCATCCATGAATATGCCTTTGAAAAGTTCAGAGTTTGTCTTTTTCAGTGATGAAATGCTGTCAGTTCCCAGCACTTTTAAAATTTCATTCTGAGTATTGCTGTTTGCACATTCTGCTGTAATAGACATTGCGGTATATATGCTTGCAGGCGAGCAGACAGGGTTGATATTTGGTTTATTGTCATCTATCGGGGCTGAGTAAAGAAGAAAATCATCAACATTATTTTCAAAAAATGTCAGATAATCTTTGACGTCACCTTTTGCAGATCCTGTGTTTCCGGAATTGTCTGTATCGTTTTTGATCTTTCCGAGATATGGGACGTTCGGATCTTTGGAAAGATACTGTTTAAAATACGGCAGATCAGCCAGATCGACAGTATCATCTGCATTTACGTCAGCCGCATCAAAATTTTTCATATTGGTTTTGTCTTTGTCGAGAAGAAAAACACTCAGAATTGTCAGATCCGTAAGCTCTGCTTTTCCGTTGCAGTCGATGTCACCTATAACAAATTCACTGCTTTCCGTGTCTTTAATATCATTTCCCCGGGCAAACGCTGTATTTATATATTTTTCTGTGTTGAGATCAGCTGCAGCGGTCATTCCGAAAAACAGAGAAACCGCCAGTATCCCTGTAATTATTTTTTTAGTTTTTAATTTCATGTTGAAATCCTCCTTTTTGTTTTAACTGATCAGTCTGTACTATATATACTTTCAAGGTCAAATAAAAGCTACATATTTTGGCTTTTTTATAAATATTTTTCTGAAAAATAAGACTTCAGGATGTGCTGTTTGATCCGAAGCAATTGTAAAATATTTTACGGATGATGATTTTAACATTAAAAATTATAATTATTGAATATGATCATTAACTATGATATACTAAAAATATATTGAAGGTGCGATTTGAAAAACAGTTTCTTTTTCAGTCGGGGCTTGCAGTGTGACTAAGCTTATGGAGGAAATGATCATGTCATTGAAAGTACTGAATATACACGGGTATCACGGTGATGCTGAAAACAGTCTTTATCATGCATTTAAAGCTAACAGCATAGATATAGGAGGACCGGCGATCGATTATGACAGTATTGATCCTTTGAAATTATTTGATTTGCTGTGCAGAGAATTTGAGGACGGAGGATATACAGCAGTATGCGGTACGAGCTTCGGAGGATTTTTTGCAATGGCGGTTTCTGCAAAATATTCTGTTCCGGTGCTGCTAATAAATCCGGCTTCTGTTCCGGGTGTCATTCTCCCTCAGCTTGGGTATTCAAGAGAGCAGGGAGTACGTGAACTCTGCAGTATAGAATATACTTATTTCAAAGATCTGGATCTGAGTCTGGTTTCGACTGTTATAGGACTTGACGATGAAGTTATAGCTCCTGAATTTCGTGCATTTACAAAAGCTCTTCTGAAAAATGAAAGATTTTACGAGATCGAAGGCGGAAAACACAGCGGTTATACTCTTCCGCTTGAAGATGTGATCAGAAACCTGAAAACATGGTTTGAAACCGGGCGATAATAAAAAAAGTGAATATCTACAAAATATAATTAAAATTTAAAATAACCTGAATTATTCATCGTGACATAAGAATTATCTTCTAAGCCACATAATTACGTATTTTAAAAAGTTTTTCTGGTTTCACCTAATAAGTGAAGCCAGGGTATAGAAAAAGAGCTTCAAA
>JAZUJY010000090.1:0-1729 GCA_045643005.1 Oscillospiraceae bacterium
TTCTAAGAACACGGTTGTATCTGTCTTTATATTCCAGATACTCTACAACATCAACTAGCTCATTATATTTCAGAGCTAGATTATCATAATCTTTTACTAATTTTTCATAGCTGCAGCGGCCTTCTGTGTATTTTTCATATAACTGTTCTGAAAGTTCTTCAAGTTCACTGAATTTGCTGTGTTCCTCTTCATATTTTAAAGAAACTGAATCAAAGTCATTTTCAAGTTTTTCATAGTTGCAGCGACCCTGGGTGTATTTTTCATTCAATATAACTGATTTTTGCTCAAGTTCAACAAAATTAGTATGTTCTTCATCAAATTTCAAGGAAAGTGAGTTATATTCCTTTTCCAGTTTTTCATAGTCACACTGGCTCTGACTGCATTTATCGGACAGGTCATCAAATTCTTCTTTCATATGTTTATATTCATCATGTTCTTCGCTATATTTTAAAGAAAGATTGCTGTATGCTTTTTCAAGTTTTTCATAGTCGCAGCGGCCTTGAGTGTATTTTTCAGATAGAATACTGGATTCTTCCTGAAGTTCAACAAAATTAGTATGTTCTTCACGGTATTTTAAGGAAAGGGCATCATATGCTTTCTGCAGTTTTTCAAAGTCGCACTGATTCTGTTTTAATTTGTTACTTAACTCGTCTTTTTCATCAAGTAACTCATTAATCGCATTTTCAAAATTTTCAGCCTGTTCCATATCCTGATTTTCTTTTCTAAGTGATTCGTTTTCTTCGGTTAATACCTGATTGATACGTTCATATGAGTTAATGGTTTCTTCCAAGTCCTCAATAGCTTCTTTTTCACTTTGAGGGATTATCAAAACCTCTTCACCGTTTTCATAGAAGTCTTCAGTTTTGGGAACATTGATCTGAATCTGTTCTGTACTGTATTTTTTCTTTTTACCGTCTTTGAGAGTTCTGCTATATTCTCTCTTGTATTTTTTTACAGTACCCCTTCCTATTTTCATAAATTTTAATTATATTTTTTTATTCTTATATATCTTTTTAAAATATTGACATTTTTGACAATACCTGATGATATTAAAATACATTTATTAATATAAAAATCATAATATAGTGTGAGGTATTGATTATGGGTTCTAAGTTAGTCAGAGGAAGTTTTATTATTTTTCTTGGAAATATTATCTTCCGTGTAGGCGGATATATTTACCGTTTCCTTATGGCTACATTACTCGGACCTACTCTTTACGGTATTTTAGGTATTACACTGCCGTTTCAGGGTATTTTCCAGACTTTAGCAGCCGGTGGGCTTCCCCCTGCAATAGCTAAGTATGTTGCTGAACATGAAGCTTTAAACGAGCATGATATGGCCCGTCAGACAATTTACACTTCCTTGAAGATTATGGTCTTTTTAGGGGTATTTCTCGGACTTTTCATGATTTTTATCTGTGCTCCATGGCTTGCTTATAATTATCTTGGAAAACCTGAAACTTTGATTCCACTTCAGATTGTCGGTCTTATCACTCCTTTCAGTGTTATTGTCGGTGCTTTCAGAGGAGCGTTCCAGGGTGTTTATAAAATGGAATATATCCTTTATACTCGTGCTGTAGAACAGTTTTCCATGATATTCTTTGCTGTAACTTTCATTTTAATAGGTTTATCTGTTGTCGGTGCACTGTTCGGTACTGTTTTGGGTTTTGCTCTTGCCGCTTTATCTTCTGTTATAATATTCAAGTTCTGTATGGCCAAATATATTCCGG
>JAZUJY010000091.1:0-38713 GCA_045643005.1 Oscillospiraceae bacterium
CTTAGCTATAGAAGAATCAACGCTCCATTCAATTGTTCCTGAATTTCCGCTGATTTCCTGTTCCATATCCTCAGACTGAGCCCAGTAATCAGGATCAACGCTTGTTGATGTACCGAAAGCACCCTGCCATTTACCGATAGTGCCTGATGCAGAGATGTTTACCTTAACTGACTTTATGTTCTTAACTTCAGAGGTCGGAATCTTGAAGTCAGCCCAGTCAAAGCCGATCATCTTGTCATCCTTAGGAAGTTTGCTGTAGTCAATAGATTTATTGAGCTTTAATACATAGTCTCCGTCGCTGGTGCTTGAAGAAGATGATGAATTATTTGAAGATGAAGTTGTTGTTGTTTTTGAAGCCTGTGTATCCTTAGGAGCTGTTGTTACAGGAGCTTCTGTGGTTGTATTTGAATTTCCGCCTGACTTTTGACCAACACCGTTGCCTTTAGTTTCAGGGATAGAAGTTGCAACAGAACCTGTTTTGTATTTTGCATAAAGACCTGCTGCAGCACCAACGAGACCTGCATTGTAGTCGATAGCAACTTCATTTGCTACGTAATCGCCGATGTCATCGTTGTATGAACCGCCTTCGTCTGTAGGACCACCTACGAGAGCACCTGTAAGAGTATGAGCATAACCGTTGTTTCCGTTTGAAGAACTTGTAAGTCCTGAAGCAGCTCTGTGATGCGGATATTTAGCTGAATTGTCAGCAAAACCAACTACGAAACATTTGCCTGACGGGTTGTTTCCGAGGAGGTAATCCATCTGACCCTTAGCCCATTCTGCGTAGTTTCCGCCGCCGTTTTTGTCTGCTACGAGAGCACACATCTGCATTGTTGCGTTGTGACGAGCTGAACCCCACTTGTCAGCGAAGAAGTAATTGCTGCCGCTGCATTTTGATCCGAGGTAGTTGTTTGCGTTGCCCCACTGACCGTTTTCTTCAGCAGCAAGGATAGCAGCACCGAGAGCAACTGAATTCCAGCAGTGAACCCAGTAAACCGGCTTATTGTAAAAATCATTCTGATAACTGCTGTCTTTTGTTGCTTTGTAAAGCCATGCAGCAGCCCATGCGATATCGTCATCAACTGAATCAGAAGCATAGAATTCACCTGCTACTGTTGGAGAAGCATTCTGCTTTGCGTAGTTGAAGAGTGCTTTAGCATATGTAAGATCTTCTTCGTTTCCGAAGTTGATATAGCTTGCAGCGAGAGCAGCAGCGTATTCAGCAGCGATATCACCGTGACCGCTTGAAGCCCATTCACAACCGCCTCTGTTGCCCTGAGTTTCAGGAGCACCCCAGTAAGCATGATCCTGGTTTCCGTCACCCTTCTGCCAGCAGAATCTTGAAACAGAATTTCCGTTGAGCTGAGTAGCATCTTTGAAAAATGTACAGAAATAATCGCTTACTGTTTTGAAGTGATCTTTCAGTCCGAGTGAATCGAAAGAATCCTTGAATTCGTAGTAAGCCCATCCGATTGTTGAAGCTGTGTAACCCTGTGGAAGACCAAACATTACATGGTCACCGGCATCATGATATCCGCCGTCAACTTCATCGTTTGTATGACAAGCACCTCTCCATGTAAAGAGTGATGCGTCGCCGGCTTTTGAACCACACATGTTAGCATCGTAGATGAAGAGTGATTCCTGTAAAAGCTTTGCGTAGTTGTCATTTCCGGCAGCATTGACGATCTTGTTTCTGTCAAATAAGCCGGGCTGAACCAGTGTTGTTGCTGTGACTGCAAATGCTGCCACAGATGCAATCAGTTTTTTTGATAAACTTTTCTTTGAATACATTAAAAAATTCATCCTTTCAAAATAAAATAAAAAATATAGCCAATATTCAACCAATTTCTACAAGAATATTATACACAAAAAAAACATGTTTGTGAATACTTTTTTGACTTTTTTTGAAAATTAATATTGAGTTCACAATATTTGTATAAAATACCACTAAATAATTTAATTAATTGATGAATATTGCTATATTAATACTGAGACATATGTGCATAATGTCATAAATACGGTGCAGTAGTATTATAAAAAAAATCCAAAAAAAGCAGATGACTAAAAATCATCTGCTTTTTGCATAGCTGATCGTTATCGAACTGAAACGTCATCAGAAGTATTTCTTTTTATAAGAACATCTGCCTGATAAGTTCCGACTGCCCATACATGAGGATATTTTTCCGATACTGTAACAGAAACCGGATATGTTCTTATTGAATCGATGAAATCCGGGTTGTCTGAAATGTCATTTGAGGATATGTCGACCAGAAGCTGGAGATCGTCCGGCTTGATGACGCTTATGTCCTCCTGGGGACCGATAATGGTGACTTCTTTGAGATATTCGGTGACTATCTCAAAACTAAATTTGTCAGGATAAGGATTTCTGGAAACCAGATTTGTCACGTTTTCAAATTTTTTGCTGTGAAGTCCTGTGGTATTGAATGTATAATCACATTTTTTTGCAGTGTTGATATCAGGGATAAGTTCTTCGTAGTTCTCAAGAGCTTTGGCTATGTTGAATGTTCCGCCGTGATAATCGTAGCCGATATCGCTCAGTGAAATGTTTTCTTCTGCTGCCACCGGAAGCGTGGTCATGTCATTCATTGAAGGATTTTTTGACCAGACAGAAACTGATGGCTGTGATAAAGTGATCCTGTCCTTTATAAAACCGACATCAAAATTTTTATACGGCAGATTTGTGATCTCATAAGTCAGATCAAGATCAAGTTTTTTGCTCCATGTGAAGGTGAGCTCGATTTCCTCCTGATGACTTATGTATCCTTTGTCAATATATTCATTTACATCCTTTGTGATATCCTTCATATTCGGATCATAGAAATAAAGATTGTTTCCGTCCTTATTGACTTTATAGATCCTGCTGAATGAAATGTCATCTTTTTCTTCGTTAAATGATATTTTGTTGTTCGGGTTTACCTGAAATGTACAGCTGTTTATCTGGTCAAGAATGTTTTCGGGACCGGTGATCCTTATGCTTTTTGCAGTTACTACGCTTGACTTGTAGTTCTGTGTTGATACAAGACTTGCATTCGGGAAAGGTGTCAGTTCTTTTATGGTGTTTTTATAAAAGTATACCTGAACCTTTCGGTTGGAAATTGATGCATTTGAAACTTCCTCATTTGTTTCTTTGTTGTATACCTTGAGATTTACAAATACAGGCTGAGTTTCAAGATAAATATTAGGAGATGTGGTCATGTCAACAGAAACATAATAATCTGAAGGCTTGATCTTGATCGCGTCTTTTCTGTTGGCAGTCAGATTGATCTCTGTTTTATCAACTTCGGGATTGTATATTTTGTATCCTGCGAGTTCAGCATTTGTTCCCTCAAGTTTTCGGTTGTAATCTATCTGAATGTTCTGATAGCGAAGTATGATCTGCGAATCGGTTTTCTGTGAAACGACTGCCCATAGTATCATAGAAAGAATGACTGATAATATTATGAGGACATATTTTTTATTTGTGATGTCAGTAATAAGCTCGGACAAGGTTCTTTTCTCTGAGAAAATCCTTGGAAGAGATAAAGCCTTGTTCGCAGACGTGCTGCTTTTTTTATCCTGATTCTTTTTGGTTTCATTTTTTTTACTCATTTGTTTCCTTCTTTCTTTCGGATTCTTTATTTTCCGCAGAATTCTGAGAAGGACCGAACATCATTTTTTCAAGATATTTTTTTAGAGCGTTTGTGGAATCATGATTGAATCCTCGGTTAAGAAAACCGTTGGAAGCTACGGATATCTTTCCTGTTTCCTCAGATACAACTATAATGATCGCATCGGAATTTTCACTCATTCCGATCGCAGCACGGTGTCTTGAACCGAGCTCCTTTGCTATAAGCTCTTCTCGTTCAGGCTTCGGAAGAAAACATGCCGCAGCAAGGATCATTCCGTCTCTGATAATAACTGCACCATCATGAAGAGGTGTTTTCGGATAGAAAATGTTGCCTAAAAGCTCCTTGCTCGGAACAGCTTCGAGAACCGTTCCTGTGTTGATCTGTTCACCAAGCTTGGTTTTTCGTTCAATAACAATGAGAGCTCCGGTGTGCGTGGCAGACAACTCCTTGCATGAAGCACAGATAACATCGAGAGTTTTTCGCCATTTGGCTTTTTGTTCGTCTGAATGCTCCTGAAGAAAAGATAGTTTTGATACACTTGTCTGACCGACTCTTTCAAGAGTCCTTCTGAACTCAGGCTGAAATGTAATGAGTATGGCAAGAAATCCGTTGCTGAGGATAAGCTTCAGCAGATAGGTAAGTGTCTGAAGATGACATGCATAGCATATCAGGTAAGCAAGTAACAGAAATACTATTCCTTTTGCCAGCTGTCCTGCACGGGTCTCACGAATAATTTTAAAAAGGTTATATATGATCACCGACAAAATAGCGATGTCAATAAAATCTACAAATTTTGCTGTAGAAAAAATACTGAATGTCGAACTGATGAACTGAGATATATCTTCTGTTATTGTAAGCATAATTCACTTCCTTGATAAGCTTATTTACCAATCAGTTGTGACTGTACTTATTATTTTACCATAATGTCAGAATTTTTCAATAGTATATTAAAAAATTCTTGATTTAAGGCAGCACAGAGCAGGACGTAAAAATCTGATCCGCTTGTCCGGAACAGTTTGATCAGGAATCGATCGAAGAAACAAGACAGACACCGTGAGCGGCTATTCCAAGTTTTTCTCCGGTGAAACCGAGATGTTCTTCTGTGGTAGCCTTTACATTTACGCATGACTCAGGAATGCCGCATGCCGCAGCGATGTTTTTTTTCATTGTGTCAATGTAAGGAGCCAGCTTTGGTGCCTGAGCTATCACTGTAGAATCTATGTTTTCTATTTTGAATCCGTGTGCTTTTATGAGCTCTGAAACGAAACAGAGTAATTTGATGCTGTCAGCACCTTTGTATTTTTCGTCGGTGTCCGGAAAATGCTTTCCGATATCTCCGAGTGCACATGCACCGAGGATCGCATCCATTATTGCATGGACCAGAACATCTGCATCAGAATGTCCGAGAAGTCCTTTTTCATAAGGTATCTCTGCACCTCCGATGATCAGCTTTCTGTTTTCTGTGAGTTTATGAACATCGTAACCGTGACCTATTCTGAACATTTTTTATTCCTTTCTCTGACAAAGATCTCTGCTGAAAGGAGATCTTCCGGTGTTGTGATCTTTATATTTGTATAAGCACCCTCTGTCATGCAGATCTTAACTCCGATCGCTTCAGCAAGCTGACAGTCGTCGGTAAAATCAAGGTAGTTTCTTTCAGCAAATTCCACTCCTCTGAAATAAACTGATTTTTTAAAAACCTGAGGAGTCTGGGTTATATAAAGTGATGAGCGCGGAGGCGTGTCTGTTACAAGACCTCCGGAAACGACTTTGATGGTATCTTTTACCGGAACACCTAAGACTGCTCCGCCGAATGTCACTGCGTCCCGGATCACTTTTTCTATATGTTCGGTTTCAACAAGCGGTCTTGCTCCGTCATGAACGGCTATCAGCTCTGTGGTTTCAGATATTTTTCTTACTGCGTTGAAAACACTTTCCTGTCTGGTTTTTCCGCCTGAGACCACAGCAGTGAGCTTTGTGATATTGTATTCCGTTGCAAGTCCGGTTATACGGTCAATGCATTCAGGGCGTGATGCTACGATTATTTCAGCAACGCTTTTACTTTTTTCAAAAGCCAGCATTGAACGGACGATCACGGGGATTCCGCAAATTTCGGCAAATTGTTTGTCAGTGCCGTTCATTCTTGTTGAACTGCCTGCCGATACTATTATAACAGAAGTATTCATGGAAAAGATTCCTTTCACTTTGAAATGAAAAATTATGGTAAACATAATATACACATGAACATTATAACATACTATAAAAAAAATGAATAGTGGACAAAAAGTATTTTTGAAAAAATTTTTATTTACTATGGACTTATTGAAATAAATATTGTATAATGAATAAGCATATGAAAAAAAACAGATGGAGGAATCTAAAAAAATGTCTTTTAAAAAGAATTTCAATAAAAAAATTGCTGCTGCCGTTACAGCCGTTGTAATGATGCTTGGTGCAACAGGATGCGGTGAATCTTCAACATGGGTGGCAAAGTACAATGACCAGACTGTAAATGCCGGTGTTTATCTTTTTTATCAGTCACAGGCTTATGAAGATGCAATGAGCAAGCTTCAGAAGGACAATGAAGATCTTGACGTATCCGATCTGAAAGCAGTAAAAAATCTCCAGATCGACGGAAAATCAGTAAGTGACTGGGTAAAGGAACAGGCAATGGAAAATATCAGAATTTTCTGTGCCGTTAATGAGAAGTTTGATGAATACGGTCTTTCGATAGATGCAGAGGACAGTGATCAGATAAAGCAGATGTCTGACAACTGGGATATGATAGATCAGATGTACAATTTCTCAGGAGAGGGAATCGGAAAGGAATCACTTATCGCGATCCAGGAATTCCAGCTCAAGCAGGACAAGGTATTTGAATATATTTACGGAAAAGAAGGAACTGAAGCTTATTCAGATGAAGAAATCAAGGATTATCTTTCAGGAAATAAAGCAAGAGTCAAGATGATCACAATGGATCTTAAAGATACTGAAGGTGAAGAGCTTGATGATGCAGGAAAGAAAGAAATCAGAACCATGGCTGAAGATTTCGTAAAGAGAGCAAACAAGGGCGAAGATTTTGACAAGCTGAAGGAAGAGTATGACAAATACTTGGAAGATAAGGCTGCAGAAGCAGATGCTGAAAATGCAGAAACAACGCCTGCAGAAACAACTGCAGAAACGACTGCTGCCGAAGAAGAAACAACAGGTACAGCTCCTGTTTCAGGAGATTCAGCTGAAGCTCCCGTTACAACAGCTGTAAGCGAAACTGCTCCTGCTGAAACAACTGTTGCTCCTGAAGAAGGTTCAAAGGCTTCTGACACCACTGAGGTTACTGCTGTTACTGAGGAAACCGGTACTTCAACCGATGAGGATGTCGAAGATACGCCTGCTGATGAATATGCAAACGAATCAATATTCAATATCGGAAATGAGGATGACGGATTCAGTCCTTCCGAGGTCGTAAACAACTTTATTTTCAATGAATGTGTTGTCGGCAAGGATGTAAAGCTTGTTGAAGATAAGGATAACCTCAGGGTTTATGTTATAAAACGTCTGGATATCCTTGAAAGAGAAGAACTTTACAACGATGAAAACAGACTTGATCTTCTCTGGGAGATCCTTGAAGATACATTTAAGGAAAAAGCTCTCGGATGGGTCGCTGAGGATGCACTTACCAAAAACAGTACAGCAATTTCAAGATATGAACCATTCAAGCAGAAGCAGAGACAGCTCGATCTGCAGTCAGCAAATTAACAACAAGTAAATATTATAAAAAACGCATCTTAAAAAAGATGCGTTTTTTTATACTGATTTTTGATGAAATATACTACATGGGTATTGAAAAAATATTAGTTATTTGATATAATTAATAAAAGGTTGATGTTGTTTATAATAAAACACAGTTGATCGAAATATTATTTCTGTAAAAAGAGTAAAAAAAGGAGAAAAAATATGAACAATGAAAAGATCGTGATGCTGACAGACAGCGTTGAAAAGGTTATAGTAGGAAAAAAAGATGTAATACGGAAAGTTGTAGCGGCTTTGCTCTGCGAAGGTCATATTCTTCTGGAAGACGTTCCGGGTGTTGGAAAAACTCAGCTTATCTCAGCACTTTCCAGATCCCTTAACGGTCAGTTTAACAGAATACAGATGACACCTGATATCATGCCGTCTGATATTATCGGTTTTTCCATGATAAACCAGAATACAGGAAAATTTGAATACAAAAAAGGTGCAGCAATGTGCAATTTCCTTTTGGCGGATGAAATAAACCGTGCTTCCCCGAAGGCACAGTCAAGCCTTCTTGAAATTATGGAAGAAGGACAGATAAGTATTGACTCTGAGACCCATGTACTTCCGAAACCTTTTATGGTCATGGCAACTCAGAATCCTGTTGAAACATATGGAACATACCATCTGCCTGAGGCTCAGATGGACAGATTTTTTATGAGAATAAGTATGGGATATCCAAGTTCTGATGAGGAATTAAAGATCATAGAACGTACTGAATTTGATAATCCTATAAAAAACATTAAAGAAGCAGCTCTTTCCCTTGAAGATGTTTCTTTGCTGCAGGAAGAAGTGAAAAAAGTATCAGTTGCAGCACAGGTGAAAAGATATATAGTTGACATTGTCAGAGCTACAAGGGACAGTGAGGTCGTAACACTCGGAGTAAGTCCGCGAGGCAGTATATCTCTTTTTAAAGCCTCAAAGGCATGGGCGTATATCAGCGGAAGAAATTATGTTACTCCTGATGACGTTAAAGCCGTTGCTGTGTCTGTTCTTTCACACAGGATCATTTTATCAGTCAGAGGAAAGACAAAATATAAAAATTCAGGCGATTTTATCGAAAGGATCCTTTCGACTATTCCTGTTCCGGTCAGTCAGAACAGTTCTGATAAGTAAGGGGTGACTGTATGAAAGCAGTCATATCCTATCTTATGGTTCTTTTCTTTGCTATTGGTTATATGTTTGCATTTGATTCAAATGCAGGTCTTATTATGACGGTGTTTATTGTAATTGTGCCGCTGCTGTCGGTGTTTATTACGCTTTTTACAAGAAAAAGAATTACTGTCGGAATTAAAAATGGTGACGAGCTGATAAAAAAGAATAAAGAACATATTTTCATGATAGAAGCAGAAAAAAGTACAGTAATACCGATACCGATCGTCGGATTTAAATTAAAGGTCTCTGACAGAATATCCACGCCGGATTATACAGAATACAGATTTTCCATGTCTGAAAATAAACAACTTGATATTTCTGTCGGTCTTATACCTGAAATATGCGGACCTGCAGAAATAGAGATCAGAGATATGTATATTATGGATTACCTCGGAGTTTTCAGGTTCAGGCTGAAAACCGACCGTGTTCTTCAAAGAAAAGTATATATCCTTCCGGAAATCAAAGAACTGAATGACGGAAATGAAATAATAAAAAGTATATCAAACATGATAAGTGATGACGATGATGAAAAAACGGATACAGTGAATGGAAAAACGGCATTCCCCGGATATGAATACAGAAAATATTATCCCGGTGATCCGATAAAAAAAATAAACTGGAAATTGTCAGCCAAGAAAAAAGAATATTTTATCCGAATGGATGAATCAGCCGGAATGACAATGCCTAATATTATTATAGACCCGAATATTTGCGAAAATTTATCTGACATTACCGAAAAGCTTAAAACGGAGCAGAATATAGTTGAAGGTGCATTGTCGATGCTCTCGATATGTGTACGTCACAATGTCGGATGCAATTGTATATTTTTCAGAAACGGTCTGAGAGAAGAAAAAGAGATATCTTCATATTCGGATGTTGAAAAGCTTGCGTGTGATCTGGCCGAAATGGAATTTGAGAAAAAAGAACTGGAAATAAAACATTTCGGCAGTATAAAATCAAATGATCTGGATATTGTATTTACGATGAATGGTTCTGATGAGGAGTCATTTGTAGTAAATTCGGAAAAAAGTGATGATCACATTGAAGTGGTTGTTCCTGAATCAGTTTTCAATAAGTCAGACGTTATGCTGAGCAACCTCTGGGTACTGAAGGAAGACTGCAGTATAGAGCGAATAAGTTAGGGGGATAATGATATGAAACAGTTTTTTAAAGAGGGACTGCTTGGAAATATCGTTTCCATTTTACTGAGCCTTACCATTATAATGGTAAGCATGTATGTGTATTGCGGAAATGAGCCGATATTGTACATCGCATTGATGGGCATTGCTGTAGTGATTCAGGTCCTCGTTTTTTCTATATACTCATTTCTTGCAAAAAAATCGATGATCTTAAGATTTGTATCTGTTCTTGGGGCGTTTTTCTGTATTTGTGCGCTTGTGGTAATGGCGATCAGGACCGGTAATAATTCAAACAGTGTTGAATTCTTTATCTGGTTTCTTTCTCCGCAAGCCCTTGTTGATTTTTCAGTGTCATATATTATAGCAATATATATAATTATTAATTTTTTTATTTCTTCAACAATTTATTATTTTTCTGCAGTCAGGTACAGGATCATAATGACCTTTGTTATTACTGTTATTCCTTTTGCGTTTTACAGAAAAGAAGGCGAAGAAGTGCCGGTCATATTTGCTTTTCTTCTGCTGATGATGTATGTAGCGCTGATGATACACTGCAGACACACAAATCTGAAATCAAATCAGAAAATGGTCACAGACAGCGGTTTCAGAAAATCAATGGTTTCTTTCATAGTGGCAGCTTCACTGCTTGCTCTGATAATCCCTAAACCTAAGCTGGATATCGACAACGGATGGATCAATACTATATTCGAATATCAGAAGTTTACTGATTACATGTTTGAAAAACTCGGAATAGTATCTGATACAGCCGGTTCCCACGATATGTTTCTCAGCAATAAAAAAATAGAGTTGTTTCGTGTAAAGACAGATGAGATCCCTCTTCATTTGAAGATTCAGACATTTAGTAATTATGATTACAAAACTAATCTCTGGACGTCATACAGTTCAGACAATTCGAAAAATATAAATGGGAAAGCAGACGGAGAGAACTCCGGACAGGACAGATCAGGCTTTTCAAACAGAAATGCCATCCTTTATAAAGATTCAGTTCAGTCGGCGCTCGAACCGAGAAAACTGTATAATGCGGTTGCAGAGGCAAGTGCCAAAGATTCCGGTTTTGCTGAAAAATACGGCTTTAAAGATATGCAAACCATCACAAACAAATATTCAAGAAAAGTATCAATGAGCAGAGTCGTTTTTAAATCAGAATACTTCTTTATTCCAAATCTTACATATAACATAAAGATGTATCCTGAAGATGATCCTGTTTTTTATAATGAGGATACAAAAATAGTCTTCAGAAACGGCATTGTTGATTGGTTCAGCGCGGAGTTTTATTCCCAGGATATAGTACTTAATGCTGACTTTAATAAATTTTTAAAGTCGATCCCGGATTATGAAACATATGATCAGCTTCTTTCAGATACAGAGAAAGTTCTTAAGGAAAATGGTATTTCTGATTATGAGGATGATATCAGACTGTTCCGAACAGATTATCTGGATGCTGAAGACAACATGTTTTCTTTGGATGATGTACCGGATTCGATCATTGATCTTGCTGAAAAAATAACCGAAAATTGTAATTCTCCGTTTGAAAAAGCGATGGAAATTGAAAAATACTTCAGCTGCAACGGTTTTTATTATGATATTTCATATGAAAGAAAATCGGATTTTTCTATGGAAACATTACTGTTTGAGGACAAAAGAGGTATTTGTTCTGATTATGCGACTGCAGCGGCACTGCTTGCCGGATGTGCAGGAATACCATCCAGGTATGAAAACGGAGCACTTGTGCAGGAAGCAAATAGTAACGGCGAATATTCTGTAAAAGATACTGATATGCACGCATATCCTGAAGTGTTTATTCCCGGCTATGGATGGATGGTGATCGAGCCTACCAATATGGAGGAAAAAGACAGTGCATTGGAATTCAGTATTTCGACCGTGACATTGTGTCTGACGATAGCAGCGATAGTAATTATTGTTCTGACAGTCATTTTATTACCGAAGATCAAAGAAAAGATTTTCAGAAAAAGGATCACAGGCTCAAAGCGTTCAAGAGCCTTTGAACTTATCATTTGCAGGATACGTGTTCTTTTGCATCTGGAGGATTCGCTGACGATCGAACAGATCTCAGCGGAGATAACTTCAAGATTTTCCGAAAAATACAGTCTCTCATCAGATATGATCAACGAGGCTCTTTACGGAGGCTCGGAAATGAGTGATAAAAATTTTGAACGTATTTTTTCGTATTATACAGGATTATATGATATAATAAAAGAAAGTAAAAAAAGGAGAAATGTTGAAAAATGAAAACTGAGGAAAAGCTGCTTTCAGCATACGAAAGTATAAAAAATGAGATCCCTTTTATACCGTCGGCTGCACTGGTCCTTGGATCAGGACTCGGCGGATTTGCAGAGGGAACAGATATCAGGAAAATTATACCGTACAGCAGTATCGAAGGATTTCCGGTATCAACTGTTTCAGGTCATAAAGGTCAGTTTGTTTTCAGTATGGTCAATTCTGTTCCGACAGTAATAATGCAGGGAAGAGTACATTTTTATGAAGGATATCCGATCACTGATGTTGTTATGCCTGTAAGACTTATGAAGCTTATGGGTGCAAAGATACTGATGCTTACAAACGCAGCAGGCGGTGTAAATGAGAATTTTTCAGCGGGAGATCTGATGATGATCACGGATCATATATCAAAATTTGTTCCGAGCAGTCTTGCAGGACCGAATATTGAAAGTCTCGGAACACGTTTTCCTGATATGAGCAGTGTATATGATAAGGCACTCTGCGAAATAATCAGACAGAGTGCGTCAGAATGCGGAATTGATCTGAAAGAGGGAACATATATTCAGTTTACGGGACCTGAGTATGAAACTCCGTCTGAAGTAAAAATGTGCAGAATGCTTGGAGCAGATGCTGTTGGAATGAGCACTGCATGTGAAGCTGCTGCCGCTGTTCACGCAGGTATGAGAGTATGCGGAATATCATGTATAACAAATATGGCTGCAGGTATTCAGAAAAAGCCTTTAAGTCATTCTGAGGTCAAAGAAACTGGAGACAGGATCTCAGAAGTATTCGGAAATCTTGTAAGAACAGCTATCGGGAAAATGAATGAATAACAGCACAGAACTTTGAATGAATAATAATTATAAATGGAGAGTAGAAAAATGAAAGAAACTGAGTACAAATTTCTCGTTGACAGAAGTAAGTTTTATGAGATCATGAGAATGGTTAAGAATAAATATCCCGGCATTCATCCGGTAGACAAGGTTCAGATAAACTTTTATTATGATTCAAATGATCAGTATCTTTTTACAAATCATACCACACTTCGGGTAAGACAAATTGAAACTGAACTGACTCTGGAAATGAAGGAGTCAGTTCCTTCGGCAGATGAATTTAATGTAAGCAATGAAACATCATGGAAAATAGATGCCATTACTCCGGAGATAACACTTGATTCGGGCAAGCATGCCTGGATCCCGTTTCAGCTGCAGGGAAACCTCGTTACGAGACGCGTCAGCATCAGACCTACAGAATCACTGTCGATAGATTTTGATACAAACTGCTATTTCGGAAAATGTGATTATGAAATAGAAATGGAATTTAAAGATGAAGCCAAAAAAGCAACAACAATGCTTGTTAATGAACTTGGACTTCTGAAATATAGAAATAAGGAAGGCGGAAAAGCAAGAAGATTTTTCAGATATAAAGATGAGATCTTCAAAAAGAATATAAATGAATGAAAGACTTGATTATCTCCGGGAAAAGACTTCGAGGCTGACGTCTTTTCCCGGTGTATATAAAATGAAAAATCGTGACGGCGTCATCATATATATAGGCAAGGCGAAAAATCTGAAAAACAGAGTGACAAGCTATTTCAGGAAGAATCCCGATCACACGCCCAAAGTCGCAAAGATGGTTGAAAATGTATATGATTATGATTTTATAGTCACGGATTCCGAGTACGAAGCACTGGTCCTTGAATGCAGTCTGATCAAACAGCATCAGCCGAAGTACAACATTCTTCTTAAGGACGATAAGGGCTATCACTATATAAATATTTCAAATGAACTATATCCGAGGATCACGTCACGAAATCAGATAAGCAAAGATGGAAAGACGCTCGGTCCATATACGAGTCCGGGAGTTGCAAAACAGACCGTATCAGAAGTAAACCGTGCTTTTATGCTGCCGACATGCAAAAAAAAATTTCCATGTTCTTCAGCTGCTCAAAAAAAGCCCTGCCTTAATTATCATATAAAACAGTGTATGGGTGTTTGCATGGGCGTGATAACACCGGAAGAATACGGAGAAATAATAGCCCAGGCAGAAAATTACATCAGAAGCGGAAGCAGGGATTCTGTTGAAAAGCTTACTGAGGAAATGAATGAAGCAGCAGAAAAACTGGAATTTGAAAAGGCTGCAAAGCTGAGAGACAGGATCTCAGCCATCAGGCGCGCAGCTCAGCCCCAGAAAATAATTGATCCGGAGATGGAGGACTGTGATATTATTGCTTCTGTCTGCAATCCGCTTGGTACATGTGTATCGGTTCTTGTTTTCAGAAACGGCAGAATAATAGATAAAAATTCTTATTTTTTTGATGCTTCAGAGGAAGATGAGGATTTTTATGAAAATTTCATTGTTCAGTATTATTTGTCACAGGATGTGATCCCGAAAAGCATAATTCTTGAAAAAGAATTTGAGGGAATGGAAGTAACCGAGAAACTGCTCAGGGAAAATTCAAATCACGCGGTACATATCAATATCAGGCAGAAGGGCAGTATGATGAAGTACATCATGCTTGCCAAAAATAATGCCGGTGAGTATCTTTCAGTAATTCTCGGAAGAAACGGAAGGGAGCTTGTGGCTCTTGAAGAACTCGCGGGGCTCCTCGGACTTCCCAAACCGCCTGAGTATATTGAGGCATATGATATTTCAAATCTCGGATCTGACGATATGTGTGCATCAATGGTAGTCTTTGAAAACGGACGTCCTCTGAAAAAAATGTATAAAAAGTATTCAATAAAAACAGTTAAGATACAGAATGATTTTGCCTGTATGGAAGAAGTGCTGACAAGAAGATTCAGAAGATTTCTGGATGAAAACGAAACAGATGAAGGCTTCAACACAAAGCCGGATCTGATTTTTCTTGACGGTGGAAAAGGTCAGGTCAATGCTGTAGAACCTGTTTTAAAAGCAATGGGGATAGATGTTCCTGTTTTCGGACTTGTCAAGGATAATAAGCACAGAACAAGGGCGATATCGACCGGCGGTGAAGAAATATCAGTAAAAGACATGAAGCCTGCATTTACTCTGATAACAAATATTCAGGATGAAATGCACAGATGTGCGATCTCATATCAGAAGAAGCTTCATTCGAAATCAGCTCTTGAATTAAGGCTGACTCAGGTAAAAGGGATAGGTCAGAAAAAAGCGCTGAAGCTTCTTGAAAAATACAAAACAGTTTCTGCGATAAGATCGGCTTCTCCTGAAGAAGTAGCATCAGTTGCCGGTGTCAGCATTCAGACTGCAAATGCGCTTCTTGAACTTCTTCTTTCTTCATCGTGACAACAGATACTATGTTTGAAATGTTATTTTATTGAAAATAAACTATAGACAATCATAAATAAATGATGTATAATTATTTCATCAGAAAAAACATTCAGTTGAAAAGGAGTTATTGTTTAATGCGAGTAATTACCGGTTCTGCAAGAGGAAGAAAGCTTATAACACTTGAGGGCAGTGATGTCAGACCAACAACGGACAGAGTTAAGGAAGCACTGTTTTCAATAGTTCAGTTTGATCTTCCGGGAGCAACAGTTCTTGATCTTTTTGCCGGAAGCGGACAGCTTGGAATTGAGGCACTGAGCCGTGATGCATCCAAGGCTGTTTTTGTTGACAAATCAAAAAAATCCATCGATATCGTTGCAGAAAATATTTCCTCAGTAGGATTTGAGGATAGAAGCAGGATCGTAAATATGGACTCGATCGATTTTTTATGTTCCACTGATGAAACATTTGATATTGCTTTTTTAGATCCGCCTTACAACTGCGGTATTCTTGAAAAAGTTCTTCCTGTTCTTGAACAGCATATGAATCAGGGTGGAAAAATAATCTGTGAACATGAAAAACATTTAATTCTTCCGGAGAAAATAGGAAGAATATACTTGAAAAAAAATTACAAGTATGGTAAAATAGAAGTTAGTCAGTACGTCTGTGAATAATTTCAGACATTATGTTTAAAAAGAAGGTGTTTTTTTGAGAAGAGTAGCGGTTTGTCCGGGTAGTTTTGATCCTGTTACATTCGGTCATCTTGATATATTCAGCAGGGCTTCAAAACTGTTTGACAAAGTTATTATTCTTGTATCCACAAATCCTTCAAAAAAACCATTGTTTACTCCGACAGAACGTATCAAAATGATAATGGATGTTACATCAAACATGGATAATGTTGTGATCGATATTCTTGACGGACTTCTTGCTGATTACGTTAAAAACGTCGGTGCCTGCGCTATTGTCAAAGGACTTAGGGCGGTCAGCGATTTTGAATATGAATTTCAGATGGCACTTGCAAACAAAAAGCTGTATCCTGATGCTGAAACGGTCTTTCTTACAACGAGTACTGAAAACATGTATCTGAGTTCAAGTGTTGTAAAACAGATAGCATATTTCGGCGGAGACATCAGTAGTTTTGTTCCTGAGGAGATTCGGGAGGATATAGTATCCCGGATCCACAGAGAAAATTGATATCATATTTTATAATAATGTGAAAGGAGAAAGCCGTTCATTTGAGAACGGTTGTACTAAGAAAATGAGTAATATTGACGAAATACTTGAACAGATGGATGAGTTACTGGACAAATCTGCATCGCTTCCCTTTGCCGGAAACAAAGTACTTATGGATGGGGAACGTCTTAAATCACTTATTGATGATATCAGACTCAATATTCCGCAGGAAATAAAAAGAGCAAAATTAATTGATTTTGACTGCGAACGAATCACAAAGGAAGCTGAGCAGAAGGCTGAACAGATAGTTCAGCGTGCTGAGGAAAGAGCAAAGATCCTTGTGTCAAATGATGCAATAATAAAAGAAGCAAAACAAAAAGCTGCTGAAATACTTGCTCAGGCTCAGACAAGATCCAAGGAAATAAAGGCAGTAACAAACAAGTATGTTGAAAATATGCTTCATGATGCAGAAATGTATTTTACCAAGGGACTCCAGGATGTAAAGAGAACTACACAGGAGATCAACAGGGTAAAAGGCGGTTCCGGAAATCCGGAAGAATAAAAATAACAAGCAAATAAAAACACGCATGAATTTGGATCCATGCGTGTTTTTTTATTTTGACGGTTGAAATTTTTTCATTTCTTTTTTTGTGGAAACAGCTGCATCGCCATTATTATCTGACGGATCTGCGACTGTTGTAACGGGTGCTTCGTTTTTTTCTTTAAAGCCCGGTCTCTTTTTTTGTTCAGAGACTTCAGCCTCTTCCGTTTCTGATAAGTCATCCGGTATTTCCGAAACATTTGTTGTTTCAGTATCATCGTCTTTTTTCATAAGTTCCCATATCGATTTTTTTTCCGTAACGACTTCAAATCTTGGCTGTGCTGATGTTTCTTTCGGTGTGTAGCTTATTGAGTTATCCGGGGCATTTTTTGCTGCAGATATCATAATTGCTGCCAAAACAAATGTGATCGTCAAAAAAGTAAGAATAATAACAGTGGCTTTCATGACATTCATCCTTTCTGTTGCTTTAATATATATATTCAAAGCTCTGCTTTTAACAAGCAGAGGCGATTCGTAGAATCGGTTCCCGCTCAGTCGGAGATTGTACTCCGACTGTTTGGTCAGATAGAACCCGCCGCCTGCAGAGGCGGGGGATATCCTCTGTGTTGTTATAGTATTGTTGTATCATTATTATATATTATATCAAAAATCAAATTTAAAGTAAAGAGTATCATTGAAAATATACCACTGGTCATTGAAAGTATGTCAGTTCACTTATTCATCTTTAGTGAAAATATCTTCAGAAAATCCATCTTTTAACATGACATCTTTCCATGCAAGATAATAATTGAGAAATATAACTTTATTAGAATCGCCGTATGCTTCATCCTTTTTACAAGGCAAAAAATATTTATGTTTATCATAATTGTTGGATAATCTTTGCAAATCACAGTAACTGTCAATACTTATGCCTGTATATTTTTTCTCTCCGCTTTCTGAACTGTATTTTATCGTATTATACTCCGGAAGAAATTCAAGTGAAAAGCTTTCTTTTTTATCATAAACATAGAGAATAAATGACTCACCGTCTCCGCGTGGTGAATCAAGCGGGATCTCTGTCCATTTAAAATTGTTCAGAAGATACGATATTTTTTGGCATTCTTCCTTATCCATTTCAAAAACAGCAGGTATTATTCCGACGTTTGTGCATCTGATTCTTTTGTCTGATATGTCGCCAAATGGTGCCAGTGGATCAGTACAGGCATAATCATTTATTTCGTTGGTTTTAATTACACCGGCTTTTATGCATACACACAATCCGGCTGCACATACTCCTGAAATCATCAGTAAAGACAAAAATAATTTTTTTAATTTTTTCATGGTCAGGTCTTCTTTCTGTAATATTTTATTTATAATACTAATATAATACCAAGATGTATCTTTTTTGTCTCTTTTTTATTTCAAAATATACAACACAGAGGATATCTCCCGCCGCTGATCATTAAAAGTATATCGGATCAGATGAAAATCCGGTCTGGTCGGTTTAAGAATTTAAAGTTCTTAGAAAGCAGTGCTTTAAACAAAATATAAAATTTAAAAAGCCAAATATTTGACAAAAAATAAACTCAAAAGCACTTGAAATGCAATCGGAATTGTAGTATAATAATTATCGTAATGCGTAAAAATGCATAAATACCGAAAGGAGTATTTTTAAACTATGAATTATTCTCATGAAGTTGAAACTATGTGTCCTATAGCACAGGGCGTAGCTCATGGCGCAGCTCCGATTCCTGAGGAAGCAAAATGGGTTAAGGCAAAAGAAATCAAAGATATTTCCGGTTTTACACACGGAATCGGCTGGTGTGCTCCGGAACAGGGTACATGTAAGCTCACTCTTAATGTTAAGGAAGGCGTTATCCAGGAATGTCTCGTTGAAACAATCGGATGTTCAGGTATGACTCATTCAGCAGCTATGGCTTCTGAAATTCTCCCTGGCAGAACAATTCTCGAAGCTCTCAACACAGACCTCGTTTGTGATGCTATAAATACAGCAATGAGAGAACTTTTCCTCCAGATCGTTTACGGCCGTTCACAGAGTGCTTTCTCTGAAGATGGTCTTGTAATCGGTGCAGGTCTTGAAGACCTCGGAAAGGGTCTCCGTTCACAGGTTGGTACAATGTATGGTACACTCGCTAAGGGTCCTCGTTACCTCGAAATGACAGACGGTTATGTAACAGGTCTTGCTCTTAACGAAGACAACGAAATCATTGGTTATCAGTTCGTAAACTTTGGAAAGATGATGGACTTCATCAAAGCCGGCGATGATGCTAACACAGCATTTGAAAAGGCTAAGGGTCAGTACGGCAGAGTTGCTGATGCAGTTAAGATCGTAGACCCAAGAAAAGACTAAGGAGGATAACTACAATGGCTTTATTTGAATCATATGATAGAAGAGAAAAGCAGATCCTTGCAGTAATCAAAGAATACGGCATCAACTCTATCGAAGAGTGCGCTGAAGTTTGTAAGGCTAAGGGTCTCGATATATATAAGCTGGTTGAAGGCATTCAGCCAATCTGCTTTGAAAACGCTAAGTGGGCTTACACAGTAGGCTGCGCTATCGCAATCAAGAAGGGCTGCACAAGAGCTGCTGACGCTGCTGCTGCTATCGGTGAAGGTCTTCAGGCTTTCTGTATCCCTGGTTCAGTTGCTGACCAGAGAAAAGTTGGTCTCGGTCATGGTAACCTCGGCAAAATGCTTCTCGAAGAAGAAACAGAATGCTTCGCATTCCTCGCTGGTCACGAATCATTCGCAGCTGCTGAAGGTGCTATCGGTATCGCTGAAAAAGCTAACAAGGTTCGTAAAAAACCTCTCCGTGTTATTCTTAACGGTCTCGGCAAAGATGCTGCTCAGATCATCGCAAGAATCAACGGATTCACATATGTTGAAACACAGATGGATTACTACACAGGCGAAGTTAAGGAAGTATTCCGCAAGGCTTACTCAAACGGACTTCGTGCAAAGGTTAACTGCTACGGCGCTAACGACGTAACAGAAGGCGTTGCAATCATGTGGAAAGAAAATGTTGACGTTTCTATCACAGGTAACTCAACAAACCCGACAAGATTCCAGCAACCTGTTGCAGGTACATACAAGAAGGAAAGAATCGAAAAGGGCAAGAAATACTTCTCAGTTGCTTCAGGCGGCGGTACAGGTCGTACACTCCATCCTGATAACATGGCAGCTGGTCCTGCTTCCTACGGTATGACAGATACAATGGGAAGAATGCATTCTGACGCTCAGTTCGCCGGTTCTTCATCAGTTCCTGCACACGTAGAAATGATGGGTCTCATCGGCATGGGTAACAACCCGATGGTAGGTGCTACAGTAGCATGTGCTGTTGCAGTTGAGGAAGCTAAGAAGTAATTCATAAACGACGTAGATACGTAGTTTTATACGCCTTCGGCATTTCGGCGCCGGAGGCGTTTTTGCGTTTATACAGGACTTTTTCAGATGATAATTCCGCGAAAATTCCACGCGTGAGATTATAAAATGATGAAAATTCCTCCGATTTGATTCCACGAAAACATCTTTCGTTTGTTTTTCTCAGTTCTAATATTGAATTCAGATGTTTCATTGTGTATAATTATTAGTATGAGAATTTACAAAGACGGAGATGATAAATTATGCCGATGCCGACAAGTATAAAAACATTGTTGTCAGGTAATGTTGTAGAATGGGCAAGAGTTGAATTTAAAGAATCATGGAAACCGGAATCGTCATTAAAGACAGTAACAGCTTTTGCTAATGACATAGATAACTGGGGCGGAGGTTACATTGTCATTGGCGTTGAAGAAAATAATGGCAGACCTGTTTTCCCTGTAAAAGGAATCCCTGTTGAACAGATTGATGATATAATGAAAGATTTACTAAATAAGTGTAAGCAGATTCAGCCTGAGTATCTTCCGATTGCAGCACCTGTTGATTATGACGGAAAGAAGCTTATTGTTCTGTGGTGTCCTGGTGGTCAGTCACGTCCGTATAAAAGTCCGAAAACGTTCAGTTATGAAAAGGGAAAAGCTATCGCTTCAAAGGAAGATGTATATTTTATTAGAAAAATGGCGAGTACTATTTCACCGTCTGATGATGAAGTTTCAGATTTGTTTTCGCTTGCCAATAAGGTACCGTTTGATGACAGGATCAATCATCAGGCTGAGCTTACCGACTTGAATGTTTCACTTATAAAATCATATTTAAAGGAAATTGGCAGTTCTCTTTATGATGCTGCAGACTCAATGCCAATAGATGAACTGTGTATTAATATGGGCATTTCAAATTCCATGCCGGAATTTCTGAAACCCAAAAATGTAGGATTGATGTTTTTTTGCATGAATCCGGATAAATTTATGCCGTATGCACAGATTGACGTAGTAGAATTTCCCGAGGGTGTTGGCGGAGATCAGATAATAGAAAAAATATTTAAAGGTCCGCTGCATCATCAGCTCAGAGAAGCTCTGCAGTATATTCAGAATTCTGTTATAAAGGAAAAAGTAGTAAAACATTCGGATCGAGCTGAAGCAGACAGGTTCTTTAACTATCCATATGCAGCAATTGAGGAAGCTCTTGCAAATGCGGTTTATCATAAAGCATATGATATTCGGGAGCCGATAGAAGTCAGAGTTGAAGAGAATATGATTGAAATAATCAGTCATCCCGGACCTGACCGTTCTGTAACTATTGACGGGCTTAAATCTTTTCATGTTTCAAACAGGAGGTACCGTAACAGAAGAATCGGAGAATTTCTTAAAGAACTGCATTTAACAGAAGGAAGAAATACCGGTTTCAGAAAGATACTGAATGCTTTAAGTCATAATGGTTCGCCTCTTCCGGAATTTGAAACAGATGATGAACACTCATATTTTATAAGTCGTATATTTATTCATGAAGGTTTTAAAGTATCAGAAAATGAAGCTTTAAATGAAGCTTTAAATGAAGCTTTAAGTGCAAAAGAAGTATTATTAATTGAGCTAATAAAAAATAATCCTTTTATTAATCAGAAAGAAATAATAGAAATTTCCGGTATATCAAGAACACATGTACAGAGAATAATGAAATTGCTGCAGGAAAAAGGTCTTCTGTGTAGAGAAGGCGGAAAAAAATATGGTAAGTGGATAGTTAAGAGCCTGAAAAGTTGAGATAAATAGTTGGAGATTAATTATGTTTGTGAATTTTGTAAACAAGGTGATGTACTTAAAGTAGTGGTAACTAAAACACATGAAACTATTGAAATATGTGATGAATGTGAAACAGTTTGGTATAATAAAGACGGACGCATTATAGTGACAAACTATGATCAATATATGTCTGAAAGAGGTATTGCTCCTGTTTGGTCAGAAATATCTATTATATGATGGTACCCATTCAGAGAAAAATCCCGCACCAGATTCCACCTCACATCCTCCGACAGAATAAAAACATGTGCGTTCATATTGAAACATATTGAACCGAATATGAACGCTTCAAAAATCAGATAACGGATTTATGCGGACAAATGAGGACGGATTGAAACGGACTGAACCATATTGAAATCAGTGTTAAGTTTGGGTAACAACCCAATGGTTGGCGCTACAGTTGCTTGCGCAGTTGCTGTAGAAGAAGCTATGAAGTGATTCATAAACGACGTAGATACGTAGTTTTATACGCCTTCGGCATTTCGGTGCCGGAGGCGTTTTGCGTTTGTACAGGGCTGTTTCAGATGATGATTCCACGAGAGAGATTAGAAAATGGTGAAAATTCCACAGATTTGATTCCGCGAAAACATCTTACGTTCATTTTAAATAATTGAAATGCAGATGTTTAATTGTATTTGGGACTTGAAACTGTATTTCAAATGTGATACAATGTGTATAGAAAGGCATGGTGATTATTATGACCAAAGATGCAACTATACATGTAAGGGTAAATGAAACAGTTAAGGCAAATGCTGAAGAAACTCTATCAGTTCTTGGAATTTCTATTTCGGAAGCTGTAAATATGTTTTTATGTCAGGTGAATCTTGTTGGTGGTATGCCGTTTGATGTGAAGATTCCTGCACCGCGAGGTGTAACAGTAAGAAATACAGATGAGCTTCAGAGTAAACTTGATGAAGCCGAAAATGATATAGCATGCCAAAAGACACTTACTAAAGAAGAAGTGTTCGGAGGATTAAGAAATAAGTATGGAATTTGAACTGATAATTTCAGAGTCTTTTCAAAAGGATATGGATGAAGTTATAGCATATATATCATTAAATCTTTATAACCCTGTAGCAGCTTCCCGTCTTTTAAAAAACGCTGAGGCTACCGTTGAGAATATTCAATGTAATCCGTATATGTATTCTTATTCGCATATTGAAGCAATTGCTGCCAGAGGATACAGAAGCGCTGCAGTTGGAAATTATGAAATCTTTTATAAAGTTGATTCGGAGGCCGGAAAGATATATATTTACAGGTTTCTATATGGGAGTATGAATTTGCAGGAAATTATTGATGTAGAGGTGTTATAAATGGCAGAGAAAGTATATCTTATTGATGATAGAAAAATAGTCATTCCTGAAGAAATCAAAAGAATGACGACAGAAGAAAAAATAAAAGAGATTGCAAGGCTCGAAGCAGAAGCATTATCTGAAAAGAATAGACTAATTCAAAATAATAAATCAAATAACAATTGAAAGTGCTCAAATGTGGATGATGTTTTTGGCATTCTTTCAAAATATGCAAACAGTGCTTTAATTCCGTTTGAGGAAGGGGCATGGGAAAAGACTGTTGCTGAAAATTATAAAAAAGAGTTAATTGAACAGCAACTTATTGAAAAAATTAAATTATAAACATAGATATCTAAGAAAAGGGTAAAAAATGATGGTAGCCATTCAGAGAAAAATCCCGCAACAGATTCCACCTCGCATCCTCCGACAGAATAAAAACATGTGCGTTCATATTGAAACAGATTGAACCGAATATGAACGATTCAAAAATCAGATAACGAATTTATGCGGACAAATGAGGACGTATTGAAACGGACTGAACCATATTGAAATCAGTGTTAAGTTTTGGTAACAACCCGATGGTTGTCGCTACAGTTGCTTGTGCAGTTGGTGTTGAAGAGGATATGAATGGCTAAAATACGTTGTTTTCTGAATTTCAGAAATTTGACAAAATTTGCCGAAATAGTTCGAAAATACGATTTGTCACCCTAAATTCTAAGTGGATGACAAGATGGATGACAAAATCGGATGACAAGAATCATAAACCGCCGTTCAGGTTCGTTCTGAGCGGCGGCTTTTTTTCATTTGTTGAAGTAAAGTGCTTTTCCGTCAATGAGTGTGAATCCCTCAGCACCCTCAAAATCAAATCCACCCGTGCAGACAAAACCCACGCCTGACACAGTGATGCCTTTGATGCTGTCAAGCTGTTCCTTTTCCTGACGGCATTCTTCAAGGGTTATGGGGCGGTCGAAGTATTTGCATTCGTAGAAATCATACTGCTCCCCACGCCGTATCACGCAGTCAAACTCGCCGTTTGTTTTCGTAGCAGGATCATCGTACCAATAGCTGCCGAAATCGTCAATATCGGAGTATTTGCCGAGCATAGCGGCTCTGTGGAAGTATTGCAGTGCGATGCCTTCCAGTCGCCTGCTGACAAATTGCTCCAGTACAGCATCAATATTTCGGTTGTAGAACTGCTCCTCACCGATACGGGCGATCGTTCCCGCCTTGCCGAAAATGAATGTGAAATAGAACCGCATCAGGTTATCCACGATCTCATAGAACTGTTTTTTCTTGTCGTTTCGGCGGTTGATGGGTTCGGTCTTTTGGATGGTCTCCATGTCGAGCAAAATTTTCAACTGCTTATCGAGAAGACCCGTCTCACTGTTCGCAATCTTATCCCGTACCTCGCTGTAACGTTTCTTGCCGTTGCCGAGAATTTCCAGAATCCGTGCGTCAAAAGTCTTCTGTATATCTTTGAGCATGACATTCTCGATGTGTGAACGCACCAGACCTGTTTCCGGCAGCAGAAGGCGTTCGATGTTCTCACGAATGGTCAGGCTTGTATCCAGATTTTCCAGAACATAGGGGCTTCCGCCGAACACGGCATAGAAAGCGACCTTGTCACGCACGGAAAGCTCGGGATAGAATTTAGCAGCGTCAAGGTAGTCGAAATCACGGATATGCTGTATCAGCGAGAACCGTCCGAACAGCGGATTGCCCTCCTCCAGCAGTTCCTTCATCACTGTGATATACGAACCGCAGAGCACCAGCTTGACATTTTCGGGCAGCCTGTCGATGACCGTCTGCATATACGAATCGACATCGTTCTTCTTTTTGGTCTGCTTGAGGTAGGGGTATTCGTCAATGATGAGCAGTATTTTTTTATCAAGCGTTTTTAGGTAGTCCATCATCTCAAACAGAGAGCCGAAGAGGATATTCGGTAGTCCGAGCCCCTCCGAAACGCTCTGATAGATCAGCTCCATATTGCCCTCAAAGGTACTTGTCACGCACATATGGTTGATGACGACACCTTCAAAGCTCTTTGCAGCAACGCTTAGCAAAGTGGATTTTCCGACTCTGCGTTTGCCGTAGACCAGCACCGCCGTTTTGCGTTTCCATGAGGAAAGCTCGGCATTTAACTGCCTGAGTTCTTTTTCTCTGCCGATAAACATAGTATCACATCTTTTCTGAAAATATTTTCTCTGAATGATTTTTCAGTATAATGATATTATATCACATCACTTTGAGGTTATCAAGTTTCTGAATGAAAATTCAGTGAAAATCTATTCAGAAAGCAACGGATTTGATTCGATGACCTGTTATGTATAGTATGCCTAAGATGCATAATTCAATCCTTATTATCCTCATATTCCGTCAGAAATATAGCATCATCTGGCTTAGGCGCACTAAAACGGACATATTCCTTGCACTGGGGAAAGTGTTATGATTGCTGCGCATTTCACAAGAATAGTTACAGATTCTCCGCAGAGCTGGGTTCCTGGTATGCTGTGGTATATAACAACACAGAGGATATCCCCCGCCTCTGCAGGCGGCGGGTTCTATCTGACCAAACAGTCGGAGTACAATCTCCGACTGAGCGGGAACCGATTCTACGAATCGCCTCTGCTTGTTAAAAGCAGAGCTTTGAAGCTCCTTTCGCCGTAATGTATTACATACTATGTAATACATTACACCATAAAAATAATCAAATTTCAATAGGTTTCCGAAATTTGGTGGTTTTTCTTTTGAAATTGATGCGTTTATCCTAGGGGGGAAGATAAGGCTTGATTATGTATCGGAGGTATGGTATAATGGAAAAAATGAGCGAGGTGAGAACGTTGAGATATACACTTATGCATAAAAATATATCGGTTGCTGACATTGATATTGATGAAACGCTTGGCGGAATATCAAAAATCAGAAGTGTAATATCTAAAGAGCATCTTCCTGTGGGAGTTGTTTGTATGCAGCGCCAAAATGAGACTATTGACAGGTTTGCATTCAATAAGTGGTGGACCGGACGTTCTATACCTGCGAGCAGAATGGGACTATCAGATATGCTTGAAACACTTGGTATCGCAGGCTCTGATCTGCTCCTCACCAAATGTTTCGGACTCAGCTTGTCGGACCATTACTGGATAAGGCCGTATGAAAGCAATATGTTGTGGGAAGATGTAAACTTCTTTGACAACGATTTTTCAGATGATATCGGAAATCTTCTGTTCGGCACAAACAGTAAAAATTCAGGTTTCGATTTAATTTCACCGGATAATACGTCAGACGGAAATCTGAAAAAACGCTGGAAGATCATTGACGGCAGACGCTGCCTTCTGAAATCAGGCTCCAATCCTTATAATCAGCAGACCTTCAACGAAGTTATTGCGTCAAGGATAATGGATAAGCTCGGAATATACCATGTACCATATTCAGTAATCTGGATAAATGATGAGCCGTATAGTATCTGCGAAGATTTTGTCACTAAAGACACTGAGCTTGTAAGTGCTTGCAGAATACTTCAACTGAGAAATAAAGCTAATCATGAGAATGAATATCTTCACTATGCTGATATCTGCAAAGAGCTTGGTATAGACATTGTTCCTGCTCTTGACAGAATGATAGTTCTTGACTATATCATAGCAAACGAGGACAGGCACTTCAATAACTTTGGACTTCTGCGATATGCCGACACTCTTGAATGGCTTGGTGCTGCTCCGATATTCGACAGCGGAACGTCACTCTGGTATGACCGTTTAACTTCACGAATATCAATCAATGGTGTTATTTGCAAGCCGTTCAAGAAAACTCACGGGGAACAGCTTAAACTTGTATCTTCCTTTGAATGGTTCGATGTTTCAAAGCTTGAAGGTATCGAAGATGAGATACTTGAAGTGTTCAGCGGCGATAAGGCGGCTCAGTTTATTGATACTGAACGTGCTAAGGTTATAGCTGCCGAGGTCAGAAACAGGATAGAAACTGTTGAAAGCATGGCGATGAGCCATACACACAGCTATGACATTTCCTCCGCTGAGGATAATGTAGTTCAGTATTTTGGCTCATCTAAGAATTATAAAAATTTGTAAAATAAGAACTCGAAAAATTCAGCAATCAATAAACATGGAGTGAACTTGATATTCACTCCATGTTTTTGTATAAGCTGTTATTCTGTTTTAAGACTCTTGAATACTGTACGATTTTAGGAGTATAGGATGTAGAATAATCATATCTTTTGACGATAATTATTTATATTGTATAAATTCGTCTGAAGCAGACTGAAATACAATTTGTTCTGATAAAAAACTGTTCCGGAAAAAAGGAGAGATAATAATGAATAAAAGAAAAATATTTTTAAAAAATATTATAGCCGGTCTGTGCTGCTTTTTGGCTGTCACAGCAATGACATCATGTTCAGACGGCAATAGTTCTGAAACTTCAGGAACATCCTCAGAGGTCATCACATCCGAAAATACTGCTGAGAAGAAAACAATTGAAGAAGTCACTTCATCTGACGAAAAAACAGAACCGGAGCAAAAAAACGAAGATACTGAGAAAAATGACGAAATAACCGGACTTGAAAAAAAATACTCAGGAATTACTGAAGATGAACTGAAATGGGAATACGATACGGCTTCAAAGACCATTGTCATATCAGGAGAAGGTCCTATGAAAGCATATGCTGAAGATGTACCGGAGTGGGAAAAATACTGTGACGAAGCAGAGAAAGTGGTTATCGGTGATGATGTTACGTCTGTCGGAGACGCTGCATTTTGGTATTTCTTAGAAATAAAAGAGGTTAAGCTTGGTGCTTCTGTAGAATATATAGGCGATATTGCATTTTCTAACTGCAGTTCGCTGAGGACAGTAAATTTTCCTTCAACACTTAAATATGTAGGTGACTACGCTTTTAATAATGCACTTCTTCACAGTGAGAGCGGTTTTGCCTTCCCGGAAGGAATGATGTATATCGGTGATTCTGCTTTTCATTCTGCTTTTAAAGAAAATACGGTTTCGATTCCTGCATCACTTTCAGTTATCGAAGAAAATGCATTTGCTAATACGATTGTGTCCGCTTTTGTTGTTGATGAAGACAACCCGGCTTATTCATCTGTTGAAGGTGTGTTTTACGACAAGCGTATAACAACGCTTATTAACTATCCGCCAGGAAAGCAGGATACAGTTTTTGAAATACCTGATACCGTAAAAACTATCAAAAATGATGCCATAGAAGTGACAAACTGCCTTGAAAAAATCGTTATTCCGAAATCGGTATCCTCAATTGAGGAAGGTGCTGTTTTCTGGAATTATGCGTTGTCATATATTGAGGTCGATCCTGATAACAGCAGATACAAATCGGAAGACGGCGTGCTGTATTCGAAGGACGGCAAATTACTGCTCTGCTATCCTATAGCGTCAGACAGAACGGAATATACTGTTTTGGACGGTACAGAGAGAATAGGAACCTATTCGATGAGTCAGGCTGTAAATTTGACTGAGCTTCATATAGGAGAAGGTCTTAAGGAAATCGGTGAATTTGGTTTATTCCTGTGTGCAAATCTGAAATCTGTCGGTCTGCCGAAGAGTATCAAAAATATTGATGAACAGGCACTGACTTCCTGTGATTTATTGACCGAGATACGCTATGCAGGTACAAGTGATGAGTGGAAAAATGTCAGCATAGGTGAGGGAAATGAACTGCTTACAGATGGCAGTGTTCAGATTTTCCCTGCTGAGTGATAATTGTTGATACAGTTTAAAAAGTGCTGATTTTCAGAAATGATAACAACACAGAGGATATCCCCCGCCTCTGCAGGCGGCGGGTTCTATCTGACCAAACAGTCGGAGTACAATCTCCGACTGAGCGGGAACCGATTCTGCGAATCGCCTCTGCTTGTTAAAAGCAGAGCTTTGAAGCAGTTGAGAATTATTCTGATAATCATAATGCTTGGATAAACTGTAAACAAAACAGGAGTTTGACAGACCTGTTCTCAAATCCGGCAGTTACTCTCATTCTGTCATGGAATAATTGATAAAGTTTATCCTCGCCATCGGCGAGGATATTTTTGCATCTTATGGGACATGGTTTAAAAATTATGAACAAAACAGCAACTATCAAAAATGAATTAAAACTCAGACAAGTGCGAAGTTTGAGTAAATGATTTGAATAATTGTAAATATTATTGATAAATATATATTGTTTCACATATTGACACTATGAATTTACAAATGTATAATATTAATAAAATAGATAACAATAATTTTTATAACAACACAGAGCTTTGAAGAGAGGATTTTATAATGAAAAAAAATCAGAAAAAATTAATCGCATTTGCAGCAGCTATAACACTCATTGGATCTGTTTCGAGTCAGGTATCAGGAGTTTACTTAAACAATTTATCAGGAAATGTATATGCACAGGAAAACGTTACATTTGAAGTAAAGGATCCTTATACAGATGATTCGGTAGAAATATGCAAAAGAAAATTTTGGTTTCATAATGCTGAAGCTAAAACAGAAGTTATAGAAATTGTAGATGATGCCGTATATACTTTTTCAAATGGAAAACTTACAATAGAAGCAAAAAATTCAAAAGGTGATGCATGTAATGCATGCTTTGCATCTGCAAGAGTTCTGGATAGGATCAGAGACCTTGTCACATCTATAGAAGTTGAAACAGGAATAGAATATTTGGGAGACTACTGCTTCATCGGATTCAATAATGTTAAATCAATTTCATTGCCTTCCTCACTTAAACAAATAGGATATGAAGCTCTAAGCAGGATGGATAATCTTGAAAGTGTAAGCATTCCCGATTCTGTTGTTGAGATCCAGAATGAGGCACTTAGTTACTTGCCGAAAATTAAAGAAATCACAATTCCTTCGAGTGTAATATATTTCGGATCAAATGTTATACATGATGACGATTCTCTTGTAAAAGTCAGCGTTGACGGCACAGGTGCTTCGGTTGGAAAAGATTTTATCGCTAATAATAAAAGTCTGGAAGAAATTTATTTCGGAAGTGGTATTAAATTTATAGAATACCAAACAGTTTATGAATGTCCAAAGGTTAAGAAAATTACGATCAAAGCCTCTGATACCGGCATTGTATCTCATGCATTTTGGGAAATGGGTTCTGATGAAGTAATAGAATTAAGTCTTCCTGACACCGTTGATTATATTGATGATGCCTCATTCAGAAATATAAAATCATACAGAATAAGTGTTCCAAAAACGAAAACAATATGCTCTGAAGCTTTTTATAATTGTACAACCGGAGATCTTGTTATAAACGGTGCAGACAAAATTGAATCAATTGCTTTTGGTGAAATGAATGTCACAGATTCGTTTTCTATTAAAAATGTCAAAGGAATCGATAGAGATGGATTTCTCCATGCACAAATAAAGGATATTGATTTATCTTCATGCCCCGGAATATCAATTGGTGATTACGCATTTTGTGGCAATAAAAAACTTGAACATCTTACTTTACCATCTTCATTCGGCACACTTGGAAAATGTATTTTCTTAAATTGTACTGCCCTGACAACCGTTGATTACTCTTCAGATATTTCCGGTTTAAAAGAAATACCCAACAGCTTTTTCTTTAATTGTTCAAGTCTGAAATCGTTAATTAATTCTTCATTATCAGAAGATGCTGATAATTACACGATCAACATTCCTTCCGGAGTTGAAACGATTGGCGAGGGTGCTTTTGCAGAATGTACCGCCATAGAAAATGTTTCATTCCCTGATACTCTTAAAGCTATTGGAGAAAGTGCATTTAGAGTTGATGAAAATATTTCTGAAATTAACATTCCTTCAGGTACCGAATCAATTGACAAGTATGCTTTTGCAGATTGTACCAAACTCTCAAAAATCACCATTCCGGAAAGTGTTACAGAAATAGGATACAATGCGTTCGATAAATGTCCTTCTCTTACAATTTACGGTTATACAGGATCATATGCAGAAACATACGCAAATAAATACAAAATTCCGTTTGCAGCATTAAACAAAATAGACGATACAACTACCGGGACTTCAGTAACAGAAGCTCCTGTAACAACTGATGTTTCCAAAACATCTCCAAGCTCACAAACATCTGACGTTACAACTGCATCTGCTGCCAATGCTGAATCTTCAGCTTCCGGTGACGAAACTGAAGCAGCATCCACTATAACCTCTTCTTCTGTAATCGATGCTGAAATATTATTAGTTGGTGACCTTAACTCAGACGGTGTTGCCGACCTTACTGATCTCACACTTCTCAGTGCAAATTTGATGGATAAAACATTAAATATGGAAAATAATCCTCAGGCTGATATTGACGGAAACGGTAAAATTGATATTGCAGACCTTGCAAGATTCAAACAGTACATCAGTAAAGACTCTGCTGTTAAAGAACTTGGAATTGTAAAAAGAAAATAATTTTTTGATATTATTTAATTAAATATTACTGTCAACATTAAAGGGGCTGTTAAGAAACTCCCCATCAAAATGCGTGCCGTTTTATTACAGTATGTATACCGGAAAACCCGGCACGAAGGATGGTAACGGGCATATATATATTCTGTATGCAAACGGAAGCTGGAATCATCCACATACGTTATGTATAACGGTCAACGATGATACAAACACTGTAAGCTTTTCATACTGATATCTGATGGAGTGCTTTTTGACATTTTGTCACGTTAATACAGTGCATTTATTTTTTATATTTCAATAAAAGGTATCTTACGCATTATGTAGGATGCCTCTTTTTTTTTTAAGATTTATAACAACACAGAGGATATCCCCCGCCTCTGCAGGCGGCGGGTTCTATCTGACCAAACAGTCGGAGTACAATCTCCGACTGAGCGGGAACCGATTCTGCGAATCGCCTCTGCTTGTTAAAAGCAGAGCTTTGAAACCCCGTCAGATAAAAATATTTTTTCCGTCAATATAAGTGAAAGGAGGAATTTTGTGTTTGCTGATGATAAAACAATAATAAAGCATTTTTTTGAGCGGGACGAGCGTGCCGTTTCTGAAACATCAGAAAAATATGGTACGTTTCTGTACCGGATCGCTGAAAAAATACTTTCGAACAAAGAGGATGCCGAAGAGTGTACAAATGAAACATACCTGAAAACATGGAATGCGATACCTCCGCAGCGTCCGAAGGTGTTCCCGGCTTTTTTAGGAACAATAGTCAGAAATATTTCTTTTGATCATTACAGCATGACCCGTGCTGAAAAAAGAGGCGGGGGAGTTATAGACGCTGTACTTGATGAACTTGCTGAATGTATTCCGGACACAAAAGCCGATATTGAATGTGATGAGGATGAACTGAAGAAGGTTATCGACTCTTTTGTGGGGGCGCTGCCGGACAGAAACAGAAAAATATTTGTTATGAGGTACTGGAGCAATGAAAGCGTCAGCACTATCGCCGGAAGATTAAAAATGTCAGAAAACAGTGTTTCTGCAGTTCTCACCCGAATCAGGAAAAAAATGAAAAAATATCTTGCAGAAAGGGGTTTTGAGCCATGACACGGGAAAATCTGTACAGGGCGATCGGAAAAATGGATGAAAAGCTGATATCTGATGTTATCCTCCATGAACTTGAAATATCCGGAAAAGCCTCTTTAATCGGAAATCCTGATATGACAGAAAGGTTGATAGACGCGGATGTTGTTAAAAGAAAAAACAGAAAAATAAAACTGTCATTTATTTTGATAGCCGCAGCAGCTGCTGTTGCTGTAGGAGCGGCAATACTTGGCCTGAGGAGATATAAAGACGAAAACAAAGAAAACCGGATCGATAATTATTTTGTAGAGGATGATAATTTTAATTACTACAGCTTATCTGACAATTTTAGTGACTTTGCTCATTTAACCCCTGCAGATGACGGTATGTTCCTTTCAGCGTTTTATTCCGGTCCGGATCCTGACGAGGAAAATGATTCTAATGACACAGGCTCAGATTTACAGCAGAGAGGACAATATATTTTAAAAACAGATAATGAAGGAAATCTTAAATCCGAATACTGTTTAGGTGACTCCCGGATATTAAAGATCCGAAGATCCGGGAATAATTCTGTTTATGTTTTGGCAGCAGGAGAGGAAGACGGGAATGATGAAACATTTTTTGTTCTGATACCGGACAGGAAATGCAGAATGAAGGAAAAAATCTGTCTGGATATTGATAATGAAGAAATGATGCAGATCTCTCTTTTTTGTGATTTTATTATAGAAGATGATACTGTATCCGTTATAGCAGAGTGCAGTCAGGATGATATTTCATATTATGAAATAATGTATTTTGATATGGATGGAAATATGAAAGGAAAAACAGAATACAGAGATATATCAGTTTTTAAATTTTTCGAATCAGCCGGAAATATTTATGCTGTGTGCAGAAATTCCGAAAGAAGTTTTATAAGCGCTGTTGATACTGATAATAAAGAACTTGTTGAAAAGAAGTCATTAAAATACAATATAGAATCCGCAGCTCAGTTTTCTGAAGGAAATGATGAATATGATCTGTTTATTAATTTTTATGACGGAGTATACGGATACAGGATGTCAGACAACTCTCTTACAGAATGTGTAAACTGGCTGGATTCAGGTATCGACAGAGCTTCTTTAGTAAGCTTTGGAATGAACAGCAGTAACAGGATATCTTTTGTTTACTCTGAAAATTATTGGGGTGGATCATTGTATAATATAAACTCGTATACAAGAGCCGATGATGAAACGCTGAATAATTTCCGTAACAGAAAAGAGATAAACGCAGCGTTTTTATGCACTCCGGATGAAGAGATATACAGTTGCTTTAACGATATTAATAAAGATTCAGATGAATACAGAATTCATATTGATGATTATACAAAATACAGTACAGATGACGATATCAGCGGCATGTCACGTCTTGAAAGTGAAATTAAAAACGGAAATATTCCTGATATGATATTTGCCGGAAGCAGATTTGACTGGCTGAAATACTGTGCGGACGGAACGCTTGAAAATATTGATAATTATTTTGGAAAAGATGAGGAATTTGAAAGAGACAAGTATTTTGAAAATATTTTTGATGCATATAAATATGACGGAATACAGTTTGCAATACCGATAAATTTTGAGATCAGATGTATGACTTCAAAAAAATCAGTTACAGGAGACAGAACCGGATATACCTGTGAAGAACTTGAAAATATCGAAAACAACGGCAATCTGTTTTCCGACGAAAGATATGAATCTGTTATTGACATGTTCGTATCATCAAACATAACCGAATATGTTGATTTTAAATCAGGAAAATGTGATTTTGACAATAAGGATTTTATTACACTTCTGAACATAATAAAACGAAACTGTGATTCAGATGATATAAATATTGATAATTCAGTTCTTGAAACGGCAGTCCCGGAAAACATAAAGCTCTTTAATCTGTTTCCTGTATGCGGATACAAAGATTTAAGAATTTCACAGCAGATATATACCGGAGAAGAGATGTCATATGTCGGATATCCTTCATCCAAAGAAAGTCTGCCGCTTGTTTCATCTGAATGCTGCATAGGAATTACAGCTGCTTCCGAATATAAAATGGAAGCAGGTGAACTTATCGAATATCTGATTTCAGATTATATTCAGGAGAACGCTGATACTCATATGTCCGGCGATCAAATTTTATATGACGGTGCTCATTTTTCTGTCAGCAGAGCTGTTTTTGAAAATAACGCCTTTCGCTCCATGCGTGGTGTACCTTCAGTATACTGTTCGTCATCCGGAGAAAAGAAAATAAAATTAAATGAAATTGATCAGGAAACAGTTGATGATCTGAAAAATACAGTCAATAAAATTAACAGAGCAGCTCTTTACGATTCAGGTATAGCAGAGATAATTTCAGAAGAATTTGACAGCTTTATCGAAAACAGACAGACCGCAGAAGAAACTGCAGAAAAAATTCAGAACAAGGTCAGCGGATATCTGAAGAAACTAAAATAATGATCGGATAAAAGAGAGACGGTCTTTTAAAAACAGAGCTTTGAAAAAATGTTTTAGATAACAAAAGACTATCTAAGTGTGGAAATATTTTTCCTGTTATTCATTTTTGGATAACAGACGATAGTAGTTTTATTACTTCAGAATATTGCAAAAATGTGATTTTTCTCATTTAAAAAGCTGCAAAAATGTGTGAATATTACGCTGTATTTTCTTCAAAAATGTGCGAATATCACGTTGTTTTTTATGTATGGCGCAGTACGTGAAGGCGGAAGAGCCAGAGATTTTGAAGAAGCGATTGAATGGCTTGTATCAGCCGGAATGCTGAACCGGGTTTATAATGTTTCAAAGATTGAGACACCGCTTTCAGCGTTTGAACAACTCGATCAGTTTAAGTTGTTTTTATTTGATACAGGTCTGCTCAAACATCTTGCAGGTATCGAAAACAGTGCAATTCTTCTGAAAAGTGATTATCAGTTTAAGGGACAACTTGCAGAAAATTATGTTTTACAGCAGCTGACAGGACAATTTGATGTGCCGTTGCGATATTTCTCTTCAGGTCATAGTGAACTTGATTTCCTTGTTCAGTTTAACGGCAGTGTAATTCCTGTCGAGGTAAAAGCAGGGGGAGATAAATCAGCACCGTCATTTAAACGATATATATCAGAAAAGCAGCCGGAATACGCTCTGCGTTTTTCAAAACGAGAATATCGCACAGATGGTTTGATCACTAATTTTCCGCTTTATCTTGCTAACCGTACAAGAAACCTGCTTGATTGAAGCAGAAATCTGAAAAATATTGATTATCAGTATAAATAGTGATATAACAACACAGAGCTTTGAACAACACAGAGGATAGAAAGCGGTATTTCCTTGTCAGATAAAGACGTGACGTTCCCTTTAAAATTGACTTTTCGTAAAATAAATGATATAATAAATATCAAAGTTTCAGATTTTCTTTTATCTGTTAAAATTAAAAATTGAAACCTGCCTTAGATCAGGATCGCTGCTTGGTCTAAGGTGATTTTTTAACCGGAAGTATAGTAGAAATAAAAAAGTATAAGGAGCGTGCTTTACTTGATAAGAAACGTAGAAAATGAACAGAACGAAATGGCTCAGAGCAGACAGCCGAACAGTGTAAAAAGGTACACGCCTGTCGTTACATATGTGATAATAGCAGTCAATATTCTGGTATTTATATTTGTAAACGTTTTGAGCGGCGGCAGACAATTGCCGTATCTTGCAGTATCACGAAGAGATTTTTCGGTTTATAAGCTTGTTTCTGCAATGTTTGCCCACGGCAGCATACAGCATATATTTTGTAATATGCTTTCTCTGTATTCTGTAGGAGCGGGGCTGGAGCATTTTCTCGGAAGAAAGAAATACATACTGTTATATTTCTTTGCAGGGATCGGCTCGTCAGTGGCTGTTGTTCTGTTTTCAAACTATTATGCTGTGGGAGCAAGCGGTGCAATATTCGGACTGGTTGGATTTTATCTTATGCTTGCACTGATGAACAGGAAAAGGCTTGGGAATACTCTTTTAAAAAATATTCTGCCTCCGCTTCTTATAAATCTGCTCATGACACTTATCATTCCGAATATTTCAATTGCAGGACATTTTGGAGGACTTATCTCAGGAATGATCTTTTATCTGATATTTTTCAGAAATATCAAACTGATGTATAAAAATGATGTAAATGAGTGATGCTTGATTTCTGATTTAAAAAAATACAATGTTGTATGACAGAGCAAATTGTGCTGAGCTTAGAGAAAGGAAAAATGCTGAAAAACAAGACCTGACAGTTTATGTCACAAAAATGATAAAGCGGGGAAATATATATGACTAATAAGCAGATCATATGCGGAACATTTGAAATGTGGGAAGCAATATTTTGTTTCGTTTGTTCGATATGGCTTTTTATTTTCAGAAATGTCAAAACCAAGGATACGCCGGCTGTTTTCAGAATAATGCTGACAAACGGCATACTTTGCACTATTGATTCTCTCGCCTGGCTTTTCAGGGGAAATGAAGGAAAAGTCGGTTTTATAGTTGTAAGAGCAGCAAATTATCTTGTTTTTGTTCTGAGTTTTATTATGCAGTTTTTCTTTTTTGATTATCTTGCAAAACATACACGGGGAAATAAGAACGGTGTTTTTAAAAAAATCAACGCAGTTCTTTGTATTATATCTGTTCTGATAATTACAGCTTCACAGAAATATAATTTTTTATATGATTTTGATGAGCACAACAGATATTACAGAAAGGAATGGTATTTTCTTATTCTGCTGCCTGCCGTATTTGTATGTGTTTCAAATATCTGTTATCTGTTTTTTAACAGAAAAAGCCTGAAAAGAAAAACATTAATTTTATTTGGATTTTTTATTCTGACACTGCTCTGGACCATCGGGATTCAGTTCCTTGCATACGGATATCCTGTACTTAACATATCGTTTTCATTTATTGCAATAATGATTTTTCTGTATCAGGTATCTGAGCGTGAAAAAATAGATGCAGTGAGGCGGAAAAAATATTATGAACAAAAAAACAGGCTTCTCGATGTCGAAAAAAAATTAAGGCTTTCTCAGCTGAAACCGCACTTTATTTTTAACGTGTTAAATTCGATATATATATTGTGCGACTACGATAAAGAATATGCCAAAAAAACCATTTCTGAATTTTCAGATTATCTGAGGGGAAATATATCTCTGCTGTCATCAGAAAAGATGATACCTTTTAATATCGAGCTTGATTATGTCAAACATTATATGGAGCTTCAGCAGGTATGCCATATGGATGAGCTGAATGTTGAATATGATATAAAATATTCAAATTTTATGATACCTGCGTTTGCACTTCAGTCAATTGCTGAAAATGCGGTAAATCACGGTACTTCCAAGAAGGAAGGCGTAGGAACGGTATTTATTTCAGCAGAGCTTGAAAATGACAGGGTGGTAATAAAAGTAAAGGATGACGGACCGGGCTATGATAAAAAAGAAGCTGAGGAAAAAGGTCCTGAGCATATAGGTTTATCAAACACTGAGTTCCGTATCAGAAGCATCTCGGGAGGAACTCTGGATATCGAGGGAAAGAAGGATATCGGAACAGAGGTCACAATAACACTTCCTGTTCTTTAAGCTGATTTTGGGCGTATAACAACAGAGGATATCCCCCGCCTCTGCAGGCAATGTCATCAACTTAAGAAATTAGATATAAAAAAGCAACATAAAATTTGCAAATTTTGTTAATTGATGAAACGATAAATTCCCCAAAATGAGAAAGTAAAATCTCATCCTTCA
>JAZUJY010000092.1:0-4601 GCA_045643005.1 Oscillospiraceae bacterium
CTGTAATTGAAACTGCTGAATTTTCAAGAATCAATATGGATATTTCATCCATATTGATTCTTTTTGTTTCTTCTTCACTTCTTATAACAAGATAGCCCATTCTCATATCAAGCTTTGAACGCTTTGATACTACAATTGTTCTCCAACTCATAATTCGAGAAGGTTAACGGATTTTTTCTCAAATAATCCTGTTGGTGACTGGTCAATAATTCTGATTGATTTAAAATCTTTTACTTTGTACAATAAAGTGTTTAAGGTTTTTATTCCTGAATGCGCTTTGCCTCCGACCGCAGATAAATCTACGCCCGTTTTCCTTCCTGTTTTAAACAATCCGATAATCTGAGTAATAATTTTTGCTTGTTCTTCTAATGTATAATTGGCATAGGCATTTTTTTCATTCTCCATTTTTTCACCAAGTTCTTTATACATTTTATCAAACGGTCCGGAAAAACATTTTTTAACAAGTGTATCGAACAATTCAATATTTTTTTCTCTGCTGATACCTGAATAAGCATCAATACTATATTTCTTTCCATTTTCGCTTTTTTGAAGATATGAAAATATTTTTTTAGCATACTGAATATATTTGTCATCAAGAATTAATGATTCAGCAGATACATATTTTATACTTGAATTTTGTTTTGCAGCAATCATAACACGATAATTATCAAGTTCAAGTACGGTATTGATTTTGATTACTCTGTTTTTAAAAGGAAACTCTAAATTTTGTGGTAATATTTCTGTTTTCAAGTCATCTGACAATCTGTGTGCAATATATTGCCGTGCAAAATCGTTATCTGATAAGAATTTATCTGCATATAATAGTTCAACAGAAGCAAGAACAGCACCTGTTCCTTTTATATTGGCTATGCAGAAAAATGAAATAGTAGCATTATCATATCCACCATATTTTTCGATTGAAAGGCCTTTTTTTATCGGAACCATACCTTTTCCCTTGCGCAAAGGATTTTGATCAAAAAAGCCACCGTTTTGTCCGCATTTTCTCTGATAACAATATCTTACAAAGCGAATACTGTTTTTGGACATCATTTTTCTTACTGTATTGAATGATTTATCAGGTTCCCAGGCTTTTTCACCGTTTCTTTCAACAATATGAGTAAGCAGACCGCTTTGCTTTCCGTTCTGGTCTTTTTTAAAGAGCTTCAATGAGTAGTTTTCTTTATTTTTTATAAAATTCAGCGGATTATGCGTAAATTTGACATTATATACATTGCCGATAACAATATTAAGATAAGCGTCTTTAGCGTGATGAAGGTCGTTTATTTCTCTGCATTTCATCATTTCCATTTCCTGACGAAATTCTGAAACAAGTCCAGCTTTAACGTAAACTATCTCACTTTCAGGAAATTCTGATTTAAGTAATTCTGCAACGGCTTTTGTGGACTGCCTTGTTTCAACAAGCTGACGTGCAATGAAACCGGAAAGTTCATCATCATCAAAATCGTGATTTCTGGTAAGACGTGAATACTTTTTGTCACCAATAAGCTTGTTTTTATGCAGCAAACTCCAGAACGGATTCATTTTTTCACGAATTTCTTTTTGAATAGGGTATTTGTCACCTTTAGCACCATTTGCATTAGTATCAACAAGCACCTTGTTTTCGATACTATCATCTTTTATTTTTGCCTGAGGCCATATATGGTCGATATTCCAGCGGTAATTATCCTCAATTTCTTCAAATGGAATAGCTTTTCCGGTGTACATACATTTTCCGAGCTGAATAAAATAGAGATAGTATTTTTCACTTCTGAGTTTGCTGACATCAATATCTTTCAATCTTTTTTCAAGCTGAGAAATATCTTCTGAATCACGAACAGATTTAAAAAGTGCCTCAATCTGCTCTCGACGTGATTGCGTTGCTTTTCCTTTTTTGGTTTCTTCATCACATCTTGCCATTTCAATGAAAATTTTATCAGGAGAATTTTTAAGAATTTTTTTCAATTCACTTGTAATATCGAGTGTTCTTGAAACAGAACGTCTTACAGCAGTAGGAATATACATTTCTTTAAGTTTTTCGCTTATGTTTTTGACGTTTTCAGGGGCACTGTAAAATTTTTCATTATGCTGTGAAATTGAACTTGCGTATCCGTATTTTGCACTCAGCAGCTTCATAAGATTCTCGTTTGTTTCCCATAAACGAGTAATAATATTAACTCCGATTTCGCTTGTTCCGGAATCAACCTCATAAATTTCTTCAAGCAGACGGCGTGAAAGTCTGCCATAATCGGTATAATTCAATTTTGAAATATATGTGATTTCTGATTCAGGAAGATTTTTATAAGTTTCTCTCAGCCACTTTTTTAAACGCTTCTTATCAGTTGTTACAGTAATTCTTTCAATTATTTTTTCGGCATCATTTTCTGATAAAATCCCCTCAGACATTAAATTTTTGAAATTATGATATGATTTGAGGGAGGATTTTATATTGTCATCAATGCCTGAAATTTCAGAGTTTTCGTCAGCTGCACCAATAGAAATCAGGTAGTTTTTTATTTTCTTTTTTGTGACCTTGATATTTTTCTCAGCAAAAAGTGTATTGTATAATTTCTGCTTTACATCAACAGAAATTGCGATGCCGTCTATAGTTATATTGTTTATTTCATTCAGAACGTTAAATTTGCAATAAAGCAGGGAGTTTTTAGGCAAAACATCTTCTCCCGCAAGATACGTGCATTTACAGGTCATTCTTATGATGAATTCGGTTTCAGTTTTATCATGATTTACCATATCATCAAAATTCCATGGATAAATTTTGCCTTCTGCTTTTCTCACAAGCCATGCATTTTTACTTTTCTCACTTGATACAAGCGGACCTACATAATATGGAATACGGAAACCCATTATTTTAAGAATTTTTTCAGAAATGCTTCCGTATTCATCTCTGATATTCAAAAAATCAAGGTATTTACAGGCATTATCAAGTATTTTTTTTAGCTCGACATAGTATAGCTGATAAGGAATAACTCTGTTGTCAGTCGTTACCTGCTTCGGACAAAGCTTTGATGCTGTGCATTTATCAAGAATATCATTATATACTTCTGTATCGCTGACATCGGGCTTGATTTTTTCAATATATTTCTTAATGAATTTGCAGAAATCTTCCTGAGTACATTTTTTATAATTGCTTGAAGAATTGGAAATGTTATATACATAACTTGCATAATTAGGATTTTTAGAATCCTCTCGGAAAATTTCGTTATATTCCTTTGAAGAAAGATACTTCCTGCAAAGACATTTTAATGACGTTAAATCAGATTTGTGCTGTTTATAAATCTCCACTTTTGCTTCTGAAATGAGTTTATGTCCGTTTAAAATATCAACGAGAAGTGACCAGTCATACATCGCCTTTATGCTTGAAATAATGCTGTGTTCATCATCATCTATCTGATTATACAATAAATCAAGTGTATCAGAAAAATCTGCTGATGCAACAGTAATAGAATCTTTTTCAAGGTCCTTATATTCTTCTTTAAAGAATATTTCAGACAGCTTAGCTGTACCGCCGCATATAAGTTTTACTATAAGGTCAAAACGAATTGTGTAATCATCTTTTTTAGGTTTTTTTCCATTGAACAGAATGTCATAAAAAGCTTTTTCTTTATTGGTAATTGAAATTTTTTGTTTTAAGCATTCAGCAAAATCCTGCGATTTGCAGTCAAAAGGTACTTCTTCACATTTGCCTTCTATTGCGGTTATAAAATTATCATATAACTGAGAAAAATCAGTTATGTTATTAATATTTTCTTTTTCCACAGGATTCAGGAAATGTCCTCTGTGTCCAAGAAGATATGCACAGGCAAGGTAAACAAGTCTCACATCTTGAGGCTGTGGGTTATTCATCAGTTCAAGGATTAAATGGTGAATGGTAGGGTATTCTTCGTTGTAGTTTTTATCAGTATAGTCGACGTCATCAAAAAAAATATTCTTCGTTCTGTGTTCGGCATCTTCAGGTAAAAGCGTACTTTCTTTTAAGCGCATAAAGAAATATTCATCTTTTTTCAGGACTTCTTTTGCGAAAAATTCCTGAAGCAGAGTTATTCTCTGCTGACGTCTGTCAAGACGCCTTCTGGCTGTACGAAATGAACGCCTGTCTGCAGATTGATTTGCTTCATCAAATAAATGTGAACCCCACATAAGATTATTGCGGAATTTTTTCAACTTATATTCTCCATCAGTTACTGCCCAACCTACCGAATCTGTTCCAATATCTAATCCAAGAAATATTTTTTCGTTTTCCACTTGACAAGCCTCCATTTTTATGCTATTATTTACTCATAGGATTTACTACCCTATAGAATTACACTACAAGTTCAAATAAGAATTTTTCAAAATCGTTCGGTATTACCGTTCGCACAAGTGTTGTGCATATTTTATCCTTGCTTTAAGCAAGGATTTTTTATTATGTAATCAATGTAGGGTATCAATAGAAATATTATACCATTTATAAATTATTTTGTCAACATCGGCCAACCGGAATTGTCAAGAAATCTGCAGTCAGAGAATACCCAAAATCTGAAATAGTCAGATATCAGGCAGCGTGATGAGAGAACTGCATTGAGTTTCTTAGTATCACAGGTGGG
>JAZUJY010000093.1:0-8544 GCA_045643005.1 Oscillospiraceae bacterium
GTGAAAGTGCAAAAATTACTATTGCGTTCGCGAATGTTAATGCGAAATAACGTTTCACCTCATGTGGAAACTGTCGTGTTGATGTCAAAGGTAAAAATAAAGGGTTTTAAGACCAAAGGTAGTATTTTTAGGTGCTGCTTTTGGTCTTTCTTTTTATTGTCGGTGGAAACCTGTCGAAAGGCTGAAAATGGTAGGGTTAATAGACTGATTCATTTTGCTGATGGACAAAATGGACCAGCTGTTATTAGTTCGGATATGATGCCATTTTTAATAGATTTGCTCGAAAAATATGGTGTTGATACATCTCGTGAATTTACGATTAATGATACGAAATGTATAGTCAATGAAAAAGGACGAATTCGAGACACAGGAAAATCTTTAGGAGTAGTTCCAGACAGAATTCAAAGCGCAGCATTACAGAGATATGAAGATTTGTAATTTACTTAAATGGAAACTAAGTTAAAATCAGCAGTATCTTCGACACAAAACAAAAAAAGCGTATCTCAGTTCAAATGAGATACGCTTTTTTGTTATATTGCCATTAATACATCAGCTATAAGCCAACCATCTTGTTCGTAGAAATCAATAGCACCATTATCAACAAACTAAAAGGCAACCGATGAAATAACAGCAGAATCAAATTCGATAAAAGCATCTTATATTTTTCAAGCTAAAAATCCTATATATAGCGTAAAAAGAACTGGAAAATCTCAGTTCTTTTTTTATTTTTATAAATTTTTGTGACAAAACGAGGGTTTCAGTTGTTTTATATATAGAATTAAAAAACTGGAGGATGATACACATGAAAAAAATGAACATGATAATGGCACTCTTTATGGTGATACTTTCATTTGTTTCTTGTAAAAGCGGAGAGAAAAGCAATATAATAACGGAATATGTAGACAATCGTTTGATATATGATTTAAATGATTGTACATCATATACAGTATATAATGGAATAGTCTACGCTGTAGAAAAAAACTCTCCCAAAATAGTAGCTATAGATGAACAAGGCAACAAAGTATCTGAATATAGCATAGACAATGGGTATTACTCAAATTTGTGTTATGATGATGGTACATTATATGCTTTTTGCACCAACGAAGAATTCAATGGAATAACAGCAATAAATGTTTCAGACGGTAAATCGGCACTTCATCCATTGAATATTACAATACCTGTTTCGATGTGTGTTACTAAAAATGGATTTTATATAATATATCGTGAAGATATAATTGACTCTTATCTTGGAAGTGTTAAATATAACGAAGATGACCAATACGAATATATGGGTGAAAAAGCTGTTTTTATAGAGAAAGAATCATATAATATACAAAATATACCCATAAATAATCCTATCGGTCTAAAGAGAATGGATGAAAATACTGTAGTCTACTATGCATATGACGATATAGGTGGTTACTACATTTCGTTTTACGATACAAATACGAAGAAGTTTTCAGAAAAATACTATAATAATGATGTATACGATACCTATTCTTTTGACTATGTCCCAGAAGAAAAAAGTATTATTTATTCAGATTTTTCAAATCAGAAACTTGTTTCTACGCCTCTGCAAAATGGTACATATAAAACAGATTTTATGTGTAATGTTATTGCTGTAGAGGGAAATGATCTGCAGTATCAAAATGGCTTTGTTTATATGCTTGACAGAAAGAGATGTAACATAACTCGCATAGCTTATAAGGAAAGTGTAAAGGATAACAAGAAAATAAAAATTATAACATCCGGTTTTAGTTCTGAAATTCCTTTTGGATGTGGATACAGAATTGATTTAAATACATTGTCAGATAATGAATTCTCCTTAACAGTGCTTGCAGAAAACAAAGACTATGATATTTGTCTTATGAAATCAAGCCAGCCGTATGCACTTAGCGTTAGAGATAAAAGCGCATTTTTTCCATTGAATAGTATACCTGAAGTCAACAGTTACCTTGAACAGTGTTTTCCGTACATAAAAAATTCGGCAATTAATTCAAAAGATGAAATATGGATGCTTCCAATCTCAATCAACGTTCCATGTATTATATATTCACCTGTAAATTGCGATAAATATGATATAAAACTCACAGAATCTATGTCATGGACTGAACTTTTTGAATTTTCTAAAAAACTGAATGAGGATGAAAAACTAAGGCGTCAATATCAATTAAACGAATTTCAAGTGAATGATAATATTTTAAACAGATATAACACATATTACGCTTTAAATGGGAATAAGACACATTATGATACTGAGCTTTTCAGAAGTAATTGTAAAATGATCATTAATAATAAAAATGCTGATTTTCTACATACACATCTTAATTCACGCTCTGGTTATTCCAGCTTATCTGATTACTACGATGATTATATTTTTGAAATGGTTGAGACAAAATATCAGTATGAAGACGAATTATGCTATAATACACTGAAAGCAGTTCCTACACCTTCGTTATACGGCAATGAAAAAAGCTGTGGTGAATGTATGTTTTTCTGTATAAACGCAAATTCAGAAAATATAGAATCTGCTATAGATTTTATCAGAACATATTGCTCGTATATGCTGACAACTAAGAATAACTATATGCTGAAGGATTCTCACGCATATTCATATTATGATTCACCGTTAGGCAGTGACTTGTATAAAATATATTCCGATTCAGAAATAGCATTTCAAATGTCTGATGAAGCGTTTTTAAATGACTATATCCGATATTACAATGAAGAATTCAGCCTTGATGAATTTATTAAAGAGGTTGAAAGAAAAACAAATATGTTTATTAATGAATGAGGTAGTGTTATGAAGAAATTAATTATTTTATTCCTTTGCAGTTTTTCATTATTTTCCTGCTCACAGAATGGTCATGAATTGTCAGAATCTGATATCTCAGGTTCGTCGTTTACCGTATATAACGAACCTGAAACAGAATGTACCGAAACTTTGCCTAACGAAACATCAAGTGAAAATCCTTTAAACACAGATTTTATCGGATTATCCGAAAACGAGGAAAATGTCATAATCGGAAATTCTATATCAAGCCTTAATTGTAATGGAATTATGTGTATTAGAGACAGTGATAAGTATTATGAGAAAAACGGAAATCTTTATAAAAATGAAGAAATGATATTATCTGACGTTTTACCCACAAGCATTAATGTACTTGATGATATGATATACTTCATAAACGGAAATGACAATAGGGCATATAGTTATAATGAAATCACAGGAGAATACTCCTGTTTTATTGAGAGTGAAATATCGATGCTGATTATAACGGACAAGTATTACTTATATGAAGACACCACTAATTCACTTTATATCTGTAAGAATGATGAAGTATCTTTGATTAGTAAAAATAAAGTCACATGGGTTGATATTTACGGACAATATATAATTTACTGCGAATTTGGAAATGGTTGTTCTGTAAATTCTTATGACATAAATAATGCTTCGATAGTGCAGATTCTGGATTATGGCTTTTTTCCGGCTGTACATGAGGGAGATTTGTTCTATCAGGAAAAAAACAAAGGATACATAGAAAAAATCAGTTTAACAACAGGTGAAAAAACTATAGTAATGGAAGATTGGGGACAATGCTTCTCTTTTATCAGTAATGAATTGTTCTATATAAACTCCAAAGGACTTTATTCTGTTGAGAGAGGCGGTATATATACTCCTGAAAATAATTTTCACATAGATTATATATTTTCATGTGATAACAAACTGTTCCTGACAGAAAAAGCATCTGATTCAGACAGTACGATTCTTTATGAATTAGATATTGAAAATGGTGAAAGGACAGAAATAAAATGAAATGGAAAAACAAATATTTCTTGTGTCTTATTCCTTTTTTGTCAGGTGTAATGTTGTTCTATATATTACCTTTTTTCAGAATCATTTATTACTCTGTAATCAATAATCAATTTATGAAAGAATTTGTAGGATTGCAAAATTACATTGACGTATTGGAAAACCAATACTTCCAGACAGCCTTAAAAAACAGCATACTGATTATTTTGGTTTGTGTTCCAACCAGTATATTATTATCAACTGTCATTTCGTGGTTTGTAACTCAATCTGATTATTTCAGGTATCTTTCAATAAGTTTTATTTTACCTGTTGTAATCCCCACTTCTGTTATTGTGCCTATATGGAGAGAATTCTTCCATAGTATAGAGAATGCACTGCCTATATATTTGCTGTTTATATACAAGAACATAGGTATTGATATTATTTTAATTTCAGCAGCAATAAAAATTGTACCAACAGAGATATATGAGGCAGCAAAAACAGATGGTGCAACAAAGATACAGCTTTTCAAATATATAACAATACCTTGCATTATGCCTTCTATTATATTTTCCACACTTCTGACTGTTGCTAATAGTTTTAGAGTATATAGAGAAAGCTACCTGTATTATGGCAGTAATTATCCACCGGATTACAGCTATACGCTTCAATATTATATGAACAATAATTTTTTGAAGCTGGATTTTCAGGCTTTATCCTGTGGTGCATTAATAAATATGCTGATGATACTTGTTGCAGCGTTAATTATGTTGAAATTACAAAGGAAGTATTCAATATGAAAAAATTATTGTATTCAGTATTATCTGTAATATTTTTATTACCATTGCTTCTCACTATAATAAAATCATTCACAGGAGAAAATGATTTATTTTCTTTGGAAAGGTATGATGATTTACTAATAGGAAATCAGACGTTTTATCGTGCATTTTGGAACACCACAATCTGCACTTTGGTAATATCTTTGTCTGTTTTAATAATTACAATCCCTGCAGCTTTTGCCATTACAAGAATTAAATCACGACTTATAGATGTATTTTTTGTAATTCTTGTAACAATGATGCTGATGCCGTTACAAGTTACTTTGCTTCCAAACTACATCGGACTTCGTGATATTGGTTTACTTGATACTCGTTTGGCAATTATTGTTCCGGCAGTTTTTTCTCCTGTTTATGCTGTTATCTTAATACAATATATGCGAGGAATTGATACATCAATAATTGAAGCAGTTCAATTAGAGAGCAATTCCATAGTAAGAGTTATAATTACAGCTGTGATTCCTCAAATAAAACCATGTATATACGCAGTATTTATTCTTTCATCAGCTGAAAGCTGGAATATGGTTGAACAACCTATCAATTTTATTCACAACGAAAACTATATGCCATTAAGTATTTTTATGAATCAGGCTATGGAATGGGATATTCTCTATCCCGCAGCAGTAATTTCATTAATTCCGATGATACTTTTATACTGGTGTTTTGGTGATGAACTAAAAGATGGAATTACACTCGGAGGCTTACATGAATAGAATTAAAATTGTAACTATCGCTTTGTTTTGGAGCACAATGATTTTATTATCAATATTTTCAGATAGTATACATAATAAAAGACTCCCTAAAGTAGAAACTTTTACAGTTTCAAAACAAGATTTTCAATACAATTTTTTGGATGAGGATGGAAATCAGGTTACTTCATTAAGAAGAGCAATGGCTATTCCTAAGTCATTGACGAATAGGGAGATTTATGTTATCATACAAGAGGAAAAGAATGGTGAACTAAGAAATTATGCACAAAAATCTGAAATCATATTATATGATGACTATTATTCAAACGAGTATCTTGCCGTATGGTCAGGTTTAGCAGTTGGAGATTTAGTAATCATATCAGATAATATTTTAGGTACGGATTATGATCATATAGAGGTGAATTATGAATGATATTGATTTGAAGAGATACATTAATTTGTATCATAAAATGGTTTTTAAAGTAGCCTATAATATGACACTGGATTATTCAGACAGCGAGGACATAGTGCAGGAATCTTTCCTGAAGCTCTACACGTCCAACATAGATTTTGCAGAAGAAAATGATGTAAAAGCATGGCTTCTAAGAGTAGCAATAAATCTTTCAAAAAACAGGAACAAGCTGTTTCATAACAGAATGAAATCCGAAATGAAAGAGGATATATATGATGAATGTATATCAGAAGATAAAATAGCGTTGAAAGCTGCACTCGAACAACTACCACAAAAATACAGAATAGTAATTCATTTATACTATTTTGAAGGCTATCAAAGCTCAGAAATAAGTAAAATACTTGGTATTAGTGTTTCATTGGTTACAACACGTCTGCAAAGAGGACGGGAAAAACTAAAGAATTACCTGGAATAAGGAGGCAGATTATGAGTCGGTACAATGAGATTTTTGACAAAATCAATCCAATAACTGATGATGATACTTTGTTTGAAAATCTGAAAAAAGAAACTCGTGTTAAGCGTAGAATATCGAAAAAATCAATAGCTTGTATAATTGCGGCTGCAGTTGTGTCAACTATGACTTCTGTTACAGCATTAGCTTATAATTGGGGATTTTTCGATTCAGTTCGCAGCTTTTTCAACGATAAGAACAATGTTATTTCAGAAGATATTAACACACCATATGTAACTTATGTCAACAACTCTTTTAAAAATATGGATATATCTGTTACCGGAGCGGTCAGAGATGAAAAGTTTACGATTATATTTTTGGATTTCACAAGAAATGACGGAAAATCTTTTGACACCTCTGAATATTTCCTGAAAGATATAAACGGAGATGACATCATAATGTCGGATGGAGAGAAATACAGTTTAAAGCCTTCATTTAATTTTGGCATTAATAACAGTCATTCCATCAGTAAAAGTGGTATTGAATTAACTGAAACATCACGTTGTTATCTTGTCGATGATGATAACCCTTCAGATAATCGAATTTCTTTAGCTTACTGCATTTCAAATTTTAATTATAATGTTCTTGATAAATTCAGAATAGATATAGAAGATTTTACATTAGAGTCATTTTATGGTCAGCAAAGAAATGATTTAGTTTATTTGAGAAGCAAAGATAAAGAGCAGATTAACGGTAATTTCCTATGTGAAATAGATATGAATAATATAACAAGCATATCGAATGTCAAAAATATTAATCCTTATATTTCTGTTACAATGCCAGTTGCCGATAGCAGTTCGCCAAAACAAGCTGATTATAAATTCATTATTAACGAAATAACTATTTCAGATATTTCAATAAAAATTACTTTTGAGGGAGAAAAATCCGAAAAATCTCAGTATATTCAAACATACAATTCAAAAGAGATAGGAAAAATTATTCTGAAAGATGGTTCAGAAATAGTATTTGGTAATGAGTATCTTCCTCAGATAATTTTAAATTACACAGAAAAAGATAAGTGGATTTTTAAGGGAGATTTTGTGCTTTCAGAAACCATCCAAATAGAAGATATAAAGGAAATTGTAATAAATGGCATAACGATTACATTATAATTTATTTTAGACATTTTCGTGGGATAAAAAAGGCATTTTGTAGAAATTACAAAATGCCTTTTTATTTAAAATTACATGGATTCTATTTTCTCACTCTCGCAAAATATTTCAACACAGAAGTCAACGCATTGAAAATCTCATGCTGACCATTTTGAATTTCTGAAAAATCTTCATCATAAATTCTTCCGTTGCTGTTTACTCGGACAGCAATCTGATTGATATTATTACCGATATTAGCAATCAACTGATTTGTTTTGCGAAGCTCTTTTTCATCAAAGTGAACTATGATTCCGTCAAAAATCATTGCTCTGATAAAATCACTTCTTGAACGCATTCCGCTGTTCTGAAATTTCTTTTCAATAGCGTCATATTCTTCCTGACTTAAACGAATCTGCATATAGCGATTCTTCTTTTTTGATTCTTCCATTTTTGTTTTTCTCCTTTCAAATTTCGGGGTTTTAGGGGCAGACAGCCCTTAACAAGCAATGTATTATCCAAATTATCATTTTGATAAAAATGTAATGCGGTAATACCGAGCTTGCTACTCCCAAATCGTACCCTTTCGGGGACGATTATTTTTTGAACCTTTGGCTCAATTGTTTTTTCACTCCTGTGAAAAATTGGAGCTGTGCGACATTGCATATTTCTTTATCTGAATAATCACATTTGCTCCCTTGCAAATTAATATACACGATAAATCTGCTGAGGTCAATATCTTTTTTCAGGATTTTTATATCTGAAAAATTTTCCTCGGTGAAATTAACCAAACGGATAATTTCTCTATTCTGCGTTGTTTTGATATTTGAAATCAAAAATTTCCTCGGTGAAATCTTGTTACTTTCGGCAAAAAAGTTTGTGAAAAATGGAACTGGATTTATAATATGTAAGATGCTATAATGGAACTGCAATCAGATAATATTGGTCAGGTATTGCCTGTTGTAGAAGAAATGAAAGGAGTGATTTTCCAATGAGCCTGTACAAAGAAAAGAGAGAAAAGCTCATAGAGAAAGTTAAGTTTTATGAAAACCGTATTGCAAAGGATACTGAGAAAAAGAAAAAACTTCTTGATAAGCTGAAAGAACTTACTGTTGTTTCATTGGCTTCGGAATTAAACTGCAAACCATATGAACTCGATGAAGTTATTGTAAAGGAACATGAGCTTATTCAGAAAATCAGAGAAACAGGAATGTC
>JAZUJY010000094.1:0-7203 GCA_045643005.1 Oscillospiraceae bacterium
AATAAAAAGACAGGGGTTTGAGCTATTGCTCTTACCTCCGCCTGTCGTGCCCAAACAGCTGCAAGAACTTGCAGCTGTTATTCAATAGCAATAGCCACCTCAATTGAGGTGGCTATTACAATTTTAAGCGAAAGAACGTGAATCAGTTCTATATAACTGGCTGGCTGACCCGTGAGTAGTAACCATAGATAAAAAAGGGGCGGTAAAAAGGAATGGTGTCCTACTATTATTTTAAGCAGTTGTTAATGGATTTTTGTTATTCGGATAAAACAGTCAGCCGTTTTCCCGCCTGTAATGAAGTCATTTCAAGACAGATATGGGTTCCGGCAGGAAGTTATTTTATCATAAATTTTCTTGCTGCTGACAGGACTATTTTTACAGGCAGCGGTCTTAGCTCTTTGTCAGCTTCCTTCAGCTTTTCCCTTATATTGATTTTCTGAGGACAGTGCTGTTCACATTTCCCACAGCCTATGCACTGCGATGCAAATCCGGGATCTTTTCTCAGCCCCATAACTCGTCCGAATTCCAGAAGTGCTGATTTTTTTCTGTTTTCCATATATAACAGGTTGTAAAAGTAAAAATTACCGGGAATGTCAACGCCTTTCGGGCATGGCATGCAGTATCGGCATCCGGTGCAGCCGACTTTTTCACGTTCTCTGATCATTCCGACTATCTTTTCAACAAGTTCATGTTCTCTCTGTTTAAAATGCCCCGTCTCTGCCCGGGAGGCAGTCATGCAGTTTTCATTGACCATTTCTTCGGAGTTCATGCCTGAAAGAACGCAGGTCACACCGCTCTGATCCCACAGCCAGCGCAGGCTTAATTCTGCCGGAGTGTAAGTGCTTTCCTTTTTCAGAAGTTCATTTGCTTTTTCGGGAAGATTTACAAGCTTTCCTCCGCGCAGCGGTTCCATGATGATGACAGGGATGCCTTTTTTTTCAGCAGCTTCCAGACCGGTTCGCCCTGCCTGTGTGTGTTCGTCAAGGTAGTTATACTGTATCTGGCAGAAGTCCCAGTCGTAAACATCAAGTATTTTTAAGAACATTTCCGTTGTTCCATGAAACGAAAAACCGATATTTCTGATGCGGTTTGCTTCCTTTTGCTTTTTTATCCATTCTTCGATGCCGAGATCTTTCAGTTTTTCCCATTCTGAGATGTCAGTGAACATGTGCATAAGATAGTAGTCGATGTAGTCAGTCCTGAGGCGTTTTAATTCTTCGCTGAAGATCCTGTCTATAGCAGCAGGTGTTTTTGTCATGTACTGCGGCAGCTTTGTCGCAATGTTTACTTTGCTGCGCAGGTCGTTTTTTGAAATTATCTTTCCTAAGCACTCTTCGCTTCCGGGATAAATATATGCGGTATCAAAATAATTGACACCGTTTTTTACTGCAAGCAGAACTTCTTTTTCGGCTTTTTCAAAGTCGATAGAAGGTCCTTTTGTTGAAAATCTCATACATCCGTAGCCTAACTGCGAGATCTCATTTCCGTATTTGTCTTTTCTGTATATCATTACAATACTTCCTTATCAGATGATTAACACTTCCAATGATATTACTGAGAATATTTTTTGTCAAGCATATTTATTTTTTAAAGTAAGCGTGACATCATCAGAGTTGACGCAGCATATTCAAACGAAATCAAATAATGTCAAAGTAAAGAGAACAAGAATTGATTATTGACATTTGCAGTAATTATTTGTATAATAATTTTACGGTTCCGGACAAAAACAAAGGAGCGTGGGGAATATGCATCCGACTGAGTTTAACGAATACCTGAGACAGATCGATAATTCGGGCAAGTTTTATGCAAGACTTCCCATGGGCGAAAGTCCTTTTGATGTTGCTGTTAGAATACATCAGTTTATTGACACCATTTACCGCGATCAGCAAAGAGAAGGAGTCGATACGCTTTTGGTTTTTACGCACGGAACTGCGCTGAGAGCATTTCTTATGAGATGGTTTCACTATTCGCCCGAATGGTATGAAAATGAAAACAACCCTGATAACTGCTGGATAAGGGAAATAAAAAACGGTAAAGACCATGGATATCTGAAATTTCTTTAAAACGGTATTTTAGGGGCGTGTTTGTTTTATAATATTTTTTTATTTGAAAGGAAATATCTATGAAAAACAAAAAATTCACCGGAACACTTGCTGCTGTTATTCTTTGCATGACTGCAGGGGTACTTATGACAGGATGCGATGATGAAGATTTCGAGATCAATGAGCCATCAAGCATCGCAGAGATCACAAGTGAGGTTACAGAAGCTGAAACTGCTGCTGTACAGGCTGAAACTCAGGATGTAACTGCAGCTGCAGAATTTGATCTTTCAAAAGCTGATTCATTTGAGGTTACTTCAGAAAGCATTACTGACGGGGTATGGAATCAGATAGTATCCAATACCCAAAAGGGCGAAAACAAATCACCTCAGCTTGCATGGGATGCTGTTGACGGAGCTGAAGGATATGCAATTTACATGGTTGACCTGACAGCAAATTACTGGATGCACTGGAAATCAGCAAATGTAACTGAAACTACACTTGCTGAAGGCTGGGCTGATGAAAAAGAATACGTAGGACCATATCCGCCGAGCGGACCGCACAAATATAATGTATACGTATTTGCACTGAAAAATTCACCTGAAGAGCTTACCGGTACATTCGATGATGAAAACAGCAACTGGGATGAAATAGTCGCATCACTGGACATTGCTGATGGTGAAAGCGGAAATATTATTTCATACGGTATGATCAGCGGAGAATACACTCCATGATTTTTATAAATTATTATAAATTAATTACTGAATAAAACGACAACGAGGATATCTTTCCGCCTGTAAAAGACGGGTGATATCCTCGTTATTGTTTTTATTAAAAATATTCCGCAGGATAAAAGGCGAATGCTTCATTTTCATCAAAAGTTTGATCATTGGTGTCAGCTCCTCGTTTTATTCTGTGTTTTCTTCTGTAAAAGCTGAGTGCGGTATTTCTTGTTATCCTTGCAATAAAATTTTTAAATATGACCGGTATCTGAGGCGGGATCGCATTCCATAATTTAAGATATGTAAATAAAAAAACTGCATGGCATATAACCACGCAGTTTATTATTTTTATCAGAGCTTGTGACGGGATTCGAACCTGCGACCTGCTCATTACGAATGAGCTGCACTACCGGCTGTGCTACACAAGCATTTTTTTGGAAAATCATGTTTATTATTATAACACATTGCTGTCAAAAGGTCAATACTTGAAAAATAAAAATATTTTTTATAAATTAAATTGTATTTTAAAAATAAATATGTTATAATAGCATGTGTACATGTTTTTTCTGATGTTTTTTCTTGCATTTTGGGAAAAGTATAAAGAAAAAACATACGGTTTGAAGATTTTGATAAGAGAGGGCTTTTTTATGGAAAAGAAGAAAAGAAGTGCCGGTTCCATAATCGCCGGATTTTTCCGCGGACTGGCAATGCTGCTGCTCTGTCTGATACTTATAATATCAGTAACAGTAAACATAAAATTCTATGCTGATGATTCAGTAGTAAATATAAACTGGTTCGGAAAAGATTACTGTCTGTTTCTGAACAATAACAAGGATCTTTCAAATATAACTGACGGTGCTTTGATATTTGCAGATAAGAAAATGGCAGTCAGCACAAATACATATGTTCTTTGTGAGGTTACGACAAAGAAGAACGGTAAACCGATGAAACACAAGACTGTTCTTGCTCTTGCATCAGAGGTACAAAATGAAAACGGATCTGTTTCATATGAGGTCATGAGCAACAATAACCCCGATGACAGCTATACAATTAATAAAAACAAGATAATTGCAACTGTTATCCGTCCTTATGAACTTCCGGGTAAATGTATCTCATTTATCAGAAGCGTTGCCGGAATTATTTCAACAGTTGCTGTTCCTGCTTTCCTTCTGATAGTATTGTGCGGAATGGCAATTGCTGCAAACAAGGAGAGATATGAGGATGATCTCTCAGAAGCTCGTATTCTTGCTGATGAGCTCAGAAGAACGAAGAACAAGGATAAGCCTAAAAAGAAAAAGGAACCTGTTGCTGCAGAAGAACCTAAGCCTGCTGAAACTCTTCCTGATGACTACAATGAATTCAATGACGGAGTAAATCCAACATTTGAAACATATAACTTTGAAGAAGAAGCAAACAAAAAAGCAATGGAACTCAAGAGAGCTCTGGAAGAAAAACAGAGTACCACAGTTGAGCCTGAGAGTCAGCCTGAAAGCAAACCTGTTCAGAATGAGCCTGTATTTCAGGAGTATCGTTCAGAGGATTTTGCCAGGGTCGACAAATCTTCCATTGAAGAACGTCAGTTCATCAGTGAACCTGAAAAGCAGACTGAGCCTGCATATTCAGCTCCGTCTCCTGTTACAGAATCATCTGTTCCTAAAAACAGATTTACAGCTTCTCTTACTTCAAATGCATTGATCAATGAACTGGCAGAAGAGATCAGTTCCAATGACAGCATGAGATCCGAATCAGCATATGCTGATACATATTCTCCAGCACCTGAGATGCAGCCGAAGCAGCCGGTTAATGAAACAAAGCCTGCTCCTGCAGCTCCTGTACAGAAAGCAGCCGCACCGGCTCCGCAGAAGAAAATCATCAGAAAGAAAGTTATCAAACAGAGACCCGTTCAGAAGCTTAATGCAAATTCGATAGATGATCTTATCAGGATCATTGATTCAGAAAAAGATAAACTTTAATAAATTCAGGCCGTATGATTTGACATACGGCCTTATTATTTTAAAAAAAAGGTAGTAAAAACATACAAAATGCGAATATTTTTTTTTGCAAAAGCATCAATTAAGCTTATGTCTATTGTATTTTGAGATAGAATTGTATATAATATAATTGTATATGAATGAAACAGGTTTTTGAAGAGAAAGGACAGATATATTTTTTATGGATCTGAAAGAACTAAGAGGACAGATCGATTTAATTGACAATGAACTTATTGAATTATATTCAAAAAGAATGGAGCTTTGTTTAAAGGTTGCGGAGTACAAAGCAAAAAATAATGTCGGTGTAATGCAGAGCGGGAGAGAGCAGGAGATCCTTGACAGGGTACGTTCTCTTTCTGAAAAAAAATTTACTACCGGCGCTGAGGTTCTTTTTACTGATATTATGGATATCAGCAAGAGCTATCAGGACTTTGAAATAAACCGTTCGTCAGATTTTGAAAAGCATGGAGATTTTGTTTTTGATGAAAACAGCAGGATAGGCTGCTACGGAGTAAAGGGTTCAAACTCAGAGGAAGCGGCTTTCAAAATTTTCGGAAAAAGAAAAATGGCATATTATCATGAATTTGAAGATGTTTTTAAGGCGGTTGAATCCGGAAAGCTTGATTACGGTGTAGTTCCGATACAGAACTCAAGTACCGGTTCAATTTCCCAGACATATGATCTGATGAAAAAATACAATGTTTACATAAACAGGATGACAAGAGTACCGATAAATCATTGCCTCGCTTCTTCAAATGCAGTTAGTGTAAGCGATGTAAAAACGGTTTATTCAAATCCGCAGGCGATCATGCAGTGCTCAGATTTTCTTCAGGAAAACGATCTGAGGGCAGTTCAGTTTGCGAGTACGGCAGCGTCGGCGAAATATGCTGCAAAAAGTGAAAGAAAGATTGCGGCTATATGCTCGGAAAGATGTGCAAAATTATATAAGCTGAACATTCTTGCGAGAAACATTTCAAATACAGAGCAGAATTTCACACGATTTATCTGTATTTCAGGAGAATTTCTCAAAGAAAAGGATGCCGATCATATTTCGGTTCAGCTTTCTCTGCCAGATGAAAAGGGAAGTCTGAGCAGAATGCTCACAAAGTTCAGAGTTGCAGGTCTGAACCTTCTGAAACTCGAAAGCCGACCACAGAAAAAAGGAAATTTTGATGTTGACTTTTATCTCGATTTTGAAGGAAGTACGGCTGATGAAAAAGTGTCAGCGCTTCTTAAAGCACTTGGGTCAGGTTTAAGTGACTTTAAATTCTTGGGGAACTATTCTGAAATTTATTAAAATCACCTCGGTGATCATTTGAAAATTATGACATATGGGGAAAGTTCGGGGGAAGAAAGGATATCTTTTTTATGTTTTATTGTTGCGGAATAACAGAAAAAGGAATTAAAGCAAGAAATGAAGATGCTATTCTTTTGAACAATACCGTACTGACCGAAGGAAGATTGGATCTTAAATTAGATAAACCATTTATAGTCGCAGTCTGTGACGGCGTATCAGGTGAAAATTCAGGCGATATAGCATCTAAAATGGTTCTCGGAGAGCTGGCAAAGCAGGAATTTGACAGCAGCTTTGATTTTCAGCGTGCTATCATGAGAATACACAGACAGTTAAAAATATACGGCAGATTTCATAAGAACTCTGCAAATATGCAGACCACACTTTGCGGACTCGCTGTTGATGAAAATCAGCAGATGTACTGCATAAATGTCGGAGATTCGAGACTTTACAGATTCAGAGGCTCAGAGCTCAAGCAACTGTCAAAGGATCAGTCTCTGGTTCAGATGCTCTATGAACAGGGAAAGATCACATTTGAGGAAAAAAGAAATCATGTTCACAGAAACATCATCATGCCTGTTTTAGGAAACACGACAGCAAAGCCTACTATTGACATCAGCATGTTAAATGATAAGCCTGAGTACGGCGATGTTTTTCTGATCTGCAGCGACGGCCTTTCAGATTATGTAATAAAATCCGAGATAGAACGAATCCTGTCGATGCCGATGAGTATATCCAAGCGTCTGACCGAGCTTGTGAAAAAATCCCTGAAAAAAGGCTGCCGAGACAATGTTTCGATAATTGCGGCAACATATATGCCGGAGCCTGTCAGTGATGAGGAAGAGGAAAATCCCGAAAAAGAAGAACCGGAAAATATATAACAACACAGAGCTTTGAAAAATCATAAAATTCAGATCAAAACTTTAGAATACCATAACTATAAATTACACTCAGGGAATTATTCTCTGAGTGTTTTTGCTTTTTACCCAAATGCTGAACGTTTTTTACAGGCATGAAGTTACTATTCACGGGTTAGCCAGGGTGCAGATTTGATTCTGCCCCCTGCTTTTCTCTTAAAAATGGTAATCGGAGTCTCTTCCGAGTCTCCAATTACTATTGAAATCATCTGCTTAATTATCGCAGATGATGGCTCGAAT
>JAZUJY010000095.1:0-6026 GCA_045643005.1 Oscillospiraceae bacterium
CAAACATCTGTAACGATTCCGAAAGATGTTTCGGGGTCTGTTCTCGGCATATTTCCTGCATCAGGGTCACCGTTCGGATTTCCGTTTTCAACGTCAAAAAGCATCACAAATTCGTATCTGTTTTTAATTGCATTTTCCATATTTATTCTTCCTTTCCGTTTTCTTTACCTATGAAATATAATTTGCGACTCATTTGATAGTAACCTATAATAAATCTGCCTTGATCATCAAGACTGAGTGTTGCTGGATATTCATCAACGATTTTATTCATTAAATCAGACATAATTGATTTAATTTTTGATATGTCTTTTAAATATTTTTGATTTTTGATTTTTCTAATGTGATGAGCTGATAATTTATCTAACTTTGGAAAAATAGTTAATGGTTTTGAACAAGCAGATGCAAAATAAGTATCTTTAATTGTTCTGTTTAATGTTCCGCCTTCTAATGAAAGCTCTTGTATCTTTTCATAAACCGCAAACAATCCTCCGCAAAGATATGCAGGATTATTGTTTTCATCATTCCATGCCATTGTAATTTCCTCCTTTTTATATTTTCTGTTAAGACAAGCCTTGATAATTCCCGCACGGGTATCATTCAGCTTGATAAAATGATTATTTTCCTCATCACTGTCTGTTTTTATTCTTCTGACAACAGTTGAAAGAAGTCCGTCAGGATAAGCTGTCCCCATCAAAGCAGCAAGCATGATACTTGCCGAAAGCGGCGGCGGAACTTTATCATTATTTGACTTCGGGGATACAAGATTTTTTTCAATATTATATAAAAATACCGAATGTCTGCTGTCCTCTCTGATTTTCAGGTCATTCTGATGCTTTTGGATATTTTTGATAATTTCTCCGAATTTGTTTCTGTAAATGAATTTCTGACATATTCTTGAAGCATTCGGAGTAAATCCTGCTATATAAAAATCTGTATTCTTATCAACTTTCTCAAGTGATTCCGAATCCGCAGTACATCCGCTTCCTGTATATTTCATCACAGAAGCGATCTCTTTTTCGGTTTTCACGTCAACCGATTTTTCCTCATTTCCGCCATTAAGACCGAATGTGAAAAAATTACATTCCTCAGAATCATTTTCTTTCATGGCAAAAAACACTACGGTCATATCGCCAATTCTGATATGATGCTCTTTATCAGCGAGGAGAAAATTAAACATTGCCGTATACTTTTTCATGGCTTCTTCTGATACATTGCTGTTGTATGATTGAGTTTTACCGTAAGATTCAAAAGCATCTCCGTTCATGCAGATAAGCTGACAGCCTGATGATTGTCCTCCCGGAAATTTTATTTTATCATGTAAACGAGCCTGTGCAAGTTTTCTGCCAAGTATTCCGCATACAGAAGCCTCTGCATTTTCTGATTCAGCCTTCTTTTCATTATTAATCCCATTAATTTTTTCAATAAGCTGAGGATCATGTTCAAGCTTATCCCTGCCGATACCAAGAGAAAATGTATAATAGGATTTCTGATAATCTTTGCTGATTTTTTTGAGTATTTGATTTTCTGTTTCGTTTTCAGGAATCCAGTTTTCGATAAATTTCCTGTATGCAGCACATATTTCAGAGTCAAGCCCGTCCATAAATTCAAGTTCATGCTTTATAAAAGCTTTATGAGATTTCTGAGCTTTACCTGTGTCATCATCAGGTGTAAAATACTCTGCTTTTGTATTTTCATCCTTAAAGCAATTCAGACCAAATATGTACAGCGGACGATGTTCAATATAGTTAGACTCGATTCCGGGTTTCTGAGTACGTTTCGGAAGCATAGCCTTCTTAGGATAGTATTCAGATTTCTCCCTTCCCTTTTTATCAACAGTAACTTTTTTCTCACGGACATCAATAATTTCAAGCAGTTCGCCTTCGGGAGAAAGTATTATTTCATAATGAGTATCCTGTTCTTCCCATCCCTCTGATGAAGAAGAATCAGCTTTCAGATCAGCATATTCGCATAAAGCATTTATCAGCATATTATCTCACCCCTGTACTTATTGATATCAATAACTCCGTCGATCATATGCGGACGAAAATACATTGCATCTGCACAATCTGAAAACTTAGGATTCTCCCAGTCGTTATTTATCGGAATACCTCCGTCTTTGAATTTAAGTCCGTAAAGCATATACCCAAGATCAATATCTCCTTTCAGACTTTCATCGATTTGCGTATGATCAAATTCATCAACAAGTTCTATTTTCTTTACTGAAAACTCTCTGCATCCAAGACACGGCTGACGGAAACATTGTCCGTTTCTGAGTCTCCTGAGCATGATATTATAATGCTTTTCTTCACATTCATCATCATGTTCTGATTTATATCCTGTAAGCTCAAAGTGAAATTCCACACCGTATTTCACATCTTTCAGGAACATTCCTGCTCGCTGAGTTCTTATATCAGATGTATAAACTTCAGCACTTCCTGTGCCGTTCATCTGAGCCTTGATACTTTTCATCGATACTTTGCTTTTAACTTCATTTCTCCTGATATTGATGAACTTAACAGGATTGAAAACTATGATCTTGTCTACAATTATTCGAAATGCCGGCTTCCAATAAACGCACTTGATCAAGCCTTCCATTGCTGAGACCGTTGGAACGTCATAGCTTACACGTTCAACCTTAAACTCAGGTCTCGAATACAAGGCATAGTCACCTTCTATCATAATTTTAAATCCGTAACCCATTTGCATCTCTCCTTTCTAACTCGATTGTTATTTTTATGAATTTGATTTCATGCTTTTATTATACAACAGAGATTTCCAAATTACAATTGACATTTTCAATATTTTTCTGCATCATTCCTTGTGCAGATTAACGATATAAAACAAATTCATTGATTTTCTCATGTAATTCTGATATAATAATATTGTCTGCGAACAGCAGTGAGTTGAAATGATTGATATTTCTATGATGAGAAATCGGGCATTCTTTTTTTGGAGAATGCCCTTTTTCTTTAGTGTCTTAACCCAATATAATATCATGATTCATTTCCAGATCAAGTCCTGTTTCCGAATTATAATACTTATTGTCTGCAATAATAAAAACTCCGTTCCCGGTATCTGAAATAAGTCCCATTGAAAAAGCTTTATTGAACTCAGAATTTTTTCTGAGTGAAACGGAATACTGATTTAGTTTACGTTTCTCACTGAACTTTCCGTATTTCAGAAGTTCAAGACTTTTTTCAGTTTCCTCACAATTATTTATCACAACGTTTACAGTTTCGTCTTTTATAAATTCAAAAGCTTCTGAGTAAGTTCTGAACGGAATATCATCAGGCCGTTCTACACCTTTTGAGATAGTATTTTCCTCAATTATATCTTCTTTGAATTTAAACAGGCGATCGTAGTATTCCTTAACAGCTTCTTCGGATGAGATCCCGATATTTCTTCTCATCATATCTCTTACAATGCTTGCACGGACTTCAATATCATTCTGAAGTCTTTCACCTGCATCAAAAATATACACATCTCCAAACTCACGAAGTCCTTCTCTGTTACATCGTCCTCCTGACTGAAGAATGCTGTCAAGTCCTGATATTTCCCTGAATACAGCTTCAAAATCAAGATCGACACCTGCCTCGATAAGCGAAGTTGAAACAACTGTTACAGGCTGTTTATCTTCCAACAGTTTCTTTATTTTCGTAATAGTTTCACTTCTGTCATGAGGAGTCATAAATGTCGAAAGATGGAATTTATTTCCTGAAAGCTTTGAGTAAACTTCTCTTGCAGTTTTTCTTTTGTTTACAATTATCAGACTACTTTTATACTCCGAAGCTTTTACAATTACATTATCAAAATCAGTTTCACCAAGATTTATATATCTGCATTTCTGAAAGTATCTGAAATCTGATTTATCACTTATAAGTTCATGTACTTTTATATCTGGAATATATTTTTTCATAAGCTCCGAATAATCAGGCATTGTTGCCGAAAGAAAGATCACTTCACTATCAAGATATTTGGTTATATGTCCGATTCCACGCAGGCAGGGCTGCAAATATTTCAAAGGGAGCATATGTACTTCATCAAAAATAATAATTGCATCTGCAAGATTATGAAGCTTTCTCAGACCTGAACCTTTATAATGATAAAGCGACTGAAAGAACTGAACAGAAGTTGTAATAATTAATGGTGCATCCCAGTTTTCTGTTGATTTTTTCAGTTTTTCAATAGTATCATCTTCTTTGTCAGCATCATCAAAGCAAAAATTTGAATGATGCTGGAGTATTTCCATATACTTTCCGAAAATATCACTGAATGTATTGGCAGTTTGCTCAATAATGCTGGTATACGGAATAACATATATTATACGTTTTTTTCCTGTCTCTTTCAGGCGTTCAAGTGTAATTTTCAGACTGCAAAGAGTTTTGCCGCTGCCTGTAGGCATATTGAGAATATTTATTTTCTCAGAAATTTTACTGTTTACAATTGCCTGTTCCTGTAAACGTTTTCTTGCTTTTCTGAGTTCGTTGTCATGTTTAAAGCTGCTGATTTTTGAATCTACCGCTGAAATTACAGAATCAAAATCCGACACAATTTTTCTGTTGATTTCAGGAGCGCAGAAACGTTCGGTATCAAGAAAATCCGCATCAGTCAGACAGGAAAATAAATATTTTGTGAAAAAAGCGTAAAGCTCAATTTTGTTCTGCGAGGTATCAGCTTTCATTATCTCATCAATAACAAATTTTATATCAGGAAAATCAAATTCAATTTCATTTTTATAAGCACTGTAATCTGATTTTCCGATATAATATTTTTCACGTTTCAATCGTGCATTCAATGTGATGTCCTCTGCACTGTCCATACTTGTTCCACCGTCAGGAAGTCCCGTATGATGCCCTGCGATACAGTATTGAAGCATCGGACGTATAAAATTCTGATACTTAGATAATTTCAGCTTTCCAAGTTCAATTGCACCACATAATGAATGCTCATATTTTTTATTGCTTTCATTCAGAAGTCTGTCCTGAAAATCTTCTGCATATTTGCCAATATCATGCTTGTCTCCAATAAAGTATGCTGCATCTTTCAATCCATCAATTGAAAAATCCCTGCACATTTCGGCAGTTCCTTTTAAATGGTCATATAAGGTCTGTTTTCTATCATTTGTTTTATGTGCGTAATATTCCATATTCTGTTTCCTCTATCATATTTCGTTCACGATGATACTCATAAATTGAGTCTTTGACCTCATGCTTATGAATCTTGCAAAGAACAGGCTGAATCCATTCATTCTAATATACAGCGGCTGCAACAAACGGAAGCTTTACAAGTTCTCTGTCTGCCATATCAGGAAGCCACTCAAAAATTTATGTAATATTATCAAACTCTTTTTACATTATAGCACATTTTTGTTAAGAGTGCAACGAAATTTTTGATATTTTCAGTCACAAACATTTTCCATCGCTATTGTATTTATCTTCTCATCCACTCAAAACGGGTTTTTGAGATATTTTCAGCAATTTTACCTGTTGTTTTTCTTTCTCGTAATTATTGCTCCACCAACTAAATCTTGAATTTTTCTGCTTGTCCTGAAGAAGAAATTCTACGTCAGAAAACCTTGAAATACGTCAGTATTCCTGCGGCTTTCTTCCTTGACTTTCTTCTTCATTACTTCGCATAAAATATTCAAGACTTAATTGGCGGAGCAATATCAATTTCCTGTTGCTTTGCAAAGTCCGGCTTCATACTACAATTACAACCGGTTACTTTATAGAAAGCTGTAAAGTGAAATCAAAAAATAGTATTGACTTTTCATTTTCCCTGTGATATAACTTTTTACGTTCGTTCATTCATATTTTTGGGAGGATATCAAAATCAGACATTCGCCATAACCGTCTGTTCAAATGAATAAACCGTTATACCTTCCAGATTAAAGGTTGACTAAGATTGCGAGCGATGAATAATGATACTGTGAACATTATTTGCTGATGCACAAGTGTAAGCGAAAATGCAGCCGTTGGGATGAAATGATACTCGGCTGTCTGCACTCACAAGCTTTACCCTTTAGC
>JAZUJY010000096.1:0-13602 GCA_045643005.1 Oscillospiraceae bacterium
TTTCTCTTTTTAATTGTGTCTCTTTCTTTTGTTCTCTTTGCTTTCTCTTTTTAATTGTATCTCTTTCTTTTGTTCTCTTTGCTTTCTCTTTTTAATTGTGTCTCTTTCTTTTGTTCTTTTTTGTGTTTCTTTTCTTTGCTCTGTTTGTATCTATCTTTTTCTTAGTTTGTTGTTTTGTAATTTCCTTTGGTTTTTGTATCCTTCCAATCATATTTATCTCTCTATCATACTTCCTTTCAAAATAAATAAATCATATTAAAGAATAAGAATAGCAGTCAAAAAAACTTTTTCAAAGTTCCATAAAACATTTTTTGATGTCACAAAACGTTTTTTTAAGTTCTGCATATCTTATTTTTAAATCACACAAACTCTTTATGTGATGGTTTTATTATATCATGAGTTCATATGAACCGCAAACTTGATTATTTGGAGTTTAAGCCTGATTTCTTGCAATTTTCGTAATTTTATTAATATACATATGATTTGCTAATTATTTTCATCATTTTCTGATTATTATAAAGTTTTACACCATTTTTTTAATTAAGCGGCAATAAATATCATTACTTAATAAAAAACAGATGTTCCGATACAAAAAATTATTTGTTTCGGGACATCTGATCATAATTTATCACTGAATTTTATCTGTCTGCTAAATTACTTTGTATATTTTTTCAGAACAACATCAGGATCCTTGCATATAAACTGTTTAAGTGTTGCAAGATCACGAATATCAACTTCACCGTCTCCGGTTACATCTGCTGCAAGCATCTGGACCGGTGTAAATTCATAATCTCCTAAAAGATATACTGAAAGATATGAGAGGTCTGTCAGGTCTGTTACTCCGTTTCCATCTATATCCCCAGCTTCAAACATATCAGTATATTTTATTTCTGTAACTGTATTTCCATTATCTGATACTTTTAGATATCTCCTTCCTCTACCATCATCACTGCCATTATAATATGCATATACTCCGTCTTCGATATTTTCAAAATAATTTAATGTAACTGTCATTGTATCTGTATAAGTTTCTTTTTGCGTTCCATCAATTACTTCAAATCCGCCGCAATAATTCCACTTTTCAATATTGTCAGGTATAAGTGGTTCATTCCAATATGAACCTAGTACCAACGTACCGTCTTTACATGCCATTTTTCCATTTTCCATAAATTCTTTTACTTCATGGTAATCATAAGGTACAGCATCAGGAATATTCTCAATTTTTCTATGTGCATCTGAATAAGATATCTCTTTTATTGAATTACAGTTATCTGATATCTGATAAAATACATAGTCTTCATCTTCAGTAAAATAGATATCATCATGCCTGCTATATGCTCCAAAAACTCCGTCTTTTAATGTGTCAAAACAGCATACAATATAGTATTTTCCGTCTTTAGTAAGCTGAAAGGCCATTTTGTATTCTTTTGCGCTTCTGTCTCGATCATTTATTATATCCTGATTATTTATCATTGTAATTCCACGATTTTTATCTATATCCGTAACAAATCCAACAACAAACATACCATCTTCACATTCTGCTTTGGTATTTTCACAGAAATCATAAATTTCTTCAGAACTGATCGGCATACATTCAGGAAGACCCACTACTTCTTTAATTATTTCACCCGGTGTCTTGTCTTTCAAATTCGCAGTGTCAGCCGGAATATTGATTTTCGAATCATCAGGCACTTCATATCTCATAACATAATAGTATTTTCCATCATGTTCACATGAATATATTGATTCCATTCCCAAAATATAAGAAATGCCTAACCAGGTCTCATCTGTATCTACAAATCCAAGTACCAGACATCCATCTTCGTAAATCACTTTTTTATTTTCACAGAAATCAATTATTTCTTTATCAGTATACGGAATATACTCAGATATATTTCGACATGCTTTTTCATAATCCTGTTTTTCTACTTTCTCTATTCTATTTCCATTTTCAGATATTTTGTAATACAATTCCTGTCGTGTTTCAGGGCCTTGTTTTATCATTTCCTCACTTGTATCACCATTTATACCTGATTGATAAACCAAGTCCAGACTGACCGAATAAAAATGGCAGAAAAGCTTTACTGCCGCATCTTTTTCAATAGAAAAAGCACCAATAAAATATTCTTTGCCGTCAATTTTAATAGCATCTGACTTACAGCATATTAATGATGCATTACCTGAACACGACATTTCCATAAAATCCTCAAAACTTCTAACAGTTTCTGTTCCAACCACAAAAAGTCCGTCTTTTATATATGTTCCGGAATTTAAACAAAACTCTTCTTTGGATTCCTTACTGGCAAAAATCGCCTCAAGATCTTCTATATTTCTTGTAGCTTCTGTATGTGACACTTCACTTATTTTTGTTCCGTTTTCTGTTACCGCATATGTAAATGCTTCTTTTGTAAGATTATTTTTTATTGTTATTTCATCATCCACAAGCTCAGGATTATCAATAAAAACAGTATAGAAATAATCACCATTTACGTTTTCTACACCTTCACAACTGATTTTGTAAGATCCGTGATAAGTAGAAAAGCTTCTAAAAGAATCTGTCACATGAATACTGATCGCAATTTTTCCGTTTTCACATATTGTTTTTTTATTAAGACACAAATCTTTTATAAACTCCGGGTCATTACGGTCAATCGTATTTGTTTCCTTTGCTGTCGATTTAAGTGTTGTCTGCTGATCACTTGCCATTGTTTCCTGGCTGCCGGTTTCTTCAGCAAATACCGGTAAACCTTCCTGAAGTGCTGCACCGCACATACTGCATAACATTAATGCTGACATAAATACCGCTGTTTTTCTGTTCTTTTTCATTTTTTTGTCCTCCTTTTAATAAAAACGAATATTTAGTTTGTATAATATATTATCCTAATAATGAACATCTCATTTTAGCAAATCAAGTCATTTGAACTTTATTGAGGATATATAGATTATATCTCAAGTTCATCAGAACCGCAAGTGCGGTTTAGAGTTAATTAGAATAAAATATCACATTCTTTTCATTGTTTTTTTTAATATCTCCTGATTTCTTACATTTTCTTTATTATTCTATCAATTTCATAATAGCAGGTTTCTCAGTTCAATAATTCATAAAAAAACTCCAAAAACAAAACTGCACTTGTGAAGAGTCTATCAATCACAAGTGCAGTTTCTCCCTAACTTATTAACAATTTAAATTGTTTCTTCTCTTTTGTTCTAAACTTTCTATTTTTTGGTTTTTCTCTTTTTAGTTGTGTCTCTTTCTTTTGTCCCTTTTGTTTTCTCTTTTTAATTGTGTTTCTTTCTTTTGTTCTTTTTATTTTTTCTTTTTTGTTGTGTCTTTCTCTTTTTTCTTTAGTGGTTTTCTCTTTTTTATTGTGTCTCTTTCCTTTGTTCTTTTGGTTTTTTCTTTTTAGTTGTGTTTCTTTCCTTTGTTCTTTTGGTTTTCTCTTTTTAGTTGTGTTTCTTTCCTTTGTTCTTTTGGTTTTTTCTTTTTAGTTGTGTCTCTTTCCTTTGTTCTTTTGGTTTTCTCTTTTTAGTTGTGTCTCTTTCCTTTGTGCTTTTGGTTTTCTCTTTCTATTTGTATAGTGTTCCGTAGTTTCCTTTATCTTTCCTGTGTCCTTCCGATCATATTTTTTCTCCCTTTTCATACTTCCTTTCAAAATAAATTAATCAATTTCAAAACAAGAATGCCATTCACAAAAACTTTTTCAAAGTTCCAAAAAACGTTTTTTAAAGTCAAAAAACATTTTTAAAAGTTCTATGCATCTCATTTTTCAATCACACAAACTCTTTATGTGATGATTACATTATATCATTGGTTCATATGAACCGCAACTTCTGCTTTCTTCTGTTTTTAGATAAATTTATGCGTTTTCGGATAGTTTTTAAAATTATCTCTCAATTTCTAAATGTTCTTCAGTTTTTCTCTGAATTTGACTCTGTTATTACTTTTTTCAAAGTTATGTGTTGTTATAACATCAGTTTTTATCGCTTCATCCCATATATAAGAAAAAAATGCAGGACAACAAAAAATGTCAGTCCTGCATTTTTATGAATTTATGCTATGAAATAATTATTGTAAACCTTTGAGCATTGCATCAACAATATCCGGATATACTATCGTCATTCTCTGTCTGTCAAAAAGTCCGAATTTTTCACCTTCGCCCTGGAAGAGGTTGTTATCCCACCATACGCAGCGGATCTTGTATTTTTTAGCGTTTCTTATATAGCTTTCTGCCCATTTTACTCTTGATTCATCATTGTTTTTGTTAAGAGCACCGAATTCGCCGATGATAACTGCATTGCCGTTTGCTATAAATCTGTTGTAAAGAGTTTTGAAGGTATTTTCCATTTCTCTTTCATCAGAATCAGAACCCCATTTTGTTGTCTGTCCCTGAACAGATTCATCTGCAAGCGCGAAGAAATAAGGTGAGTATGAATGGATAGAAACAATTACTCTCGGATCATCCGGAACAACATAGTCGTTTAAGGTGTCGTTTGTTGCAGCAGCTGCATATGTCGGACACATAATATATCTCTTTGCGTTGTTTCCGCCTGATTTTCTTATTGCGTCAACGGCATCCTGGTTTAATTTGTTTATGCACTGTCTTGACTCGCTGTCTCCACCGTTCCATTCAAGCGGTGAACCTACAAGTCTTGGTTCGTTCATTGTTTCAAAAATAAGTTTTTCATCGTAGTTTTTAAATCTTTCACAGATCTGAGCCCAGAGATGAGTCAGCTGATCTGATGCTGAACTGTATTTTGCATTTGTAGGAACAAGCCAGTCGTTATCATGGTGAACGTTAAGGATACAGTACATATCGTTGTCTATAACATAATCAACAACTTCATTTACTCTGTTCATCCATGCTTCACTTACGGTATAGTCAGGAGCAGGTCCCATTTTTTCGCCCCAGCTTACAGGAACTCTGACTGTGTTGAAGCCCTGTTTCTTTATTGTATCGATCATTTCCTTTGTCGTTACAGGATTTCCCCATGCAGTTTCAAACTGTGACGGTGAAGCGTTGCTTATCCAGCTTGCTGTGGAATCAAGTGTATTTCCAAGGTTCCAGCCTATAGTTATATTCTGTACAAAATCAATTGCGGTCTGTCCGTCATCAGAAATGCCTGAATCAAGCATTTTTACGAACTTGTATTTCATCTCAATGAAATCAACAATGTTTACAAGTCCGTCAGAATTGTAGTCAGCAACAGCGTCGTAATAATCACCTGAAATGCTGCCTGTCATGTATTCTGAAAATACCACAAGATCACTTACAGTTATTTTCTTGTCCTGATTGAAGTCACCTTTAAGAGCACTTCCTGTACCACCGCTTACGTTTACACCTATTCGTTTGACGGTAACAAGATTGTCTCCGTTATCTCCGCCCCACCAGTGCTGGATATAGAGTTCATTAAAATCTTTTCCGTAAAGTGAACCTATTTCCTTGTCAAATGTATATGAGAAAACAAGTTCTTTTCCTGTACTCTGTCCGGAATCAGAATACCAGTCGTATTCATTATAGCCTTTAACATTGCAGCCAATAGCGATCATCGCTGTCTCGCTGTCAGATCCGGTATCAACTTCAACAATGACCTCTTCGATAACACTTCCTGCAGGAACTGAACTCAGATCAAGAACATACTGATCTTTTTCCAGTCCTTTATCCTTGTCTTCAACACCGCCTATAACCGCATCAACATCAAACTGATAATCGCAGTTTGAAACTGATTTTCCGGCAGCAAAGACTGATGAATATGCCGTTTCAGAGTTTGAATTAAACGGCATCCATGATAAAGAAAGGCATGAAAGCATTGATACAGCAGTCAATGTACTCAAAATTGCTTTTGATGCCTTTTTGGCTGATAATTTCATAATCTTTCCTCCGATCATTTCATCGAATTTTGTAAGTAATCGTTTTCTTGTTTTATTTTTTTTATAAAATTCTGATAAACAGGCTGCTTATTTTTGTATAGTGACCTAAGCCTGATATTTTATATTTTTATTTTATCATATCAAAAAGAAATATACTTGTTTATCTTTGATTATTTATTGTACTATATTGATATCATTATAGACCAATTTTGACGTTCGGCATATAATTGCCGTAAAATTCCGCCAACTATCGAATTTCATAAATCTTTCTTGCTTTTTCAGAATAAAATTATATATAATAATTCTTTTTTTTCAAAATAACATTAAAATAAATTGACAAATTGAATAATTAGTGTTATAATCACATTATATAATCACATATTATAAATCATTGTAAAAAGGGGTATGATTATGAGTAAGGATACAAAAAAAACCGATACAAAAAAAGCCGCAGCTAAAGATGCAGCCAAAGAAACTGCTAAAGAAACAGCTAAAGCTACTGCTAAGGCAGCTAAAGAAACAGTAAAAGAAACCAAGGAAGCTGTTAAGGACGCTGTTAAAGAAACTGCTGCTGAAGTTAAAGCTCCTGCTGCTCCAAAGACAGCTGCTCCGAAAGCTCCTGCTGCTCCTAAGGCTGAAAAAACATGCGTAAAAGAATGCTTTATTGAATTCAGCGGAAAGCAGATCAAGGTTTGCAGTCTTTCAGACAAGGCTATTGAATGCTGGAAAGCAGATCATAAGGGCGAAGTTTCTGCTGTCAGAATCTATGTAAAGCCTGAAGAAAGCAGAACTTACTACGTTATCAATGAAACAGATATCGGTTCATTCGAAATCTGATAATTAACAATAAGATTAATTAAAAGGGATTATCGAAAAAACAAGGTGTAAGCATACAGTTTTTTGTTTTGCTTACACCTTGTTTTTTTATGTCTGCAGACATATTTTTACTGAATTTACAGTTGCTCTCTGTATTAACACTATCTTTACAGGCAAAGCTCCTTTTTTCAAATATTGTATTTTTAGTGCTTACATATTAATACTTTATTTGTAATAATATGTATGTGAAATAAATATTTATAAAAAGTTTTTTTCTTAACATTTAGCTGTTTTGGGATTCAAATTCCCTTTTTATCGGATTCAAGCATAGATTTGGAATACATTTACAAGAATAAAATTCCATTGCAAAGCACATTATATTGTGCTATAATTGAAAACGTAATACAACATATGAGGAGTGAGTGGAAATCATGACAAATGTTAAAGTACTTAACGGAACGCTTACGCAGGAGGAGATCAACGCTTATATTCAATACGCTGCGGACAAATATCCGAACAGAGTCATAAGATCAATGCAGATAGACCTCGATGGTGATTTTGTAAACTTAAACTATCAGTTTGATGATGTTCCTTTCCAGCGCATCAGAAGAATCACGGGTTATCTGGTAGGCGACCTCAGTAGATTTAACAACGCAAAACGCAAGGAAGTTGAAGACAGAGTAGTTCATAATGCATAAAACAGTAGTGGGACATATTTGGTGTCCCACTTTTGTTTTTCCGGATTTTAAGTCCATATCTTTTTTATAACGGACACTCTGAACGTTCTAACAATATAAAAAAATAATGTCCTCTTTTTTGAAGGACATTATTTTTTTAAATTAATAAGTATTTAAAACAAATCAGATATCCATAAATATAGAAGCAAAAATGATGACCATGCAAACAGGAACAACATATTTGATCATTATGTTAAACAGAAGCTTAGATTTGAATTTTCCTGACGATTCCACTTCTTCTTCAACATATTTAGGCTTTACTACCCAGCCTATGAGAATTGCTGTAATAAGTGCAACTACCGGCATCATGATATTGTTGCTGATAAAGTCAAAGAAGTCAAGGAACTGCATTCCGAATATAGTTACATCTCCGAGCACACCGTAGCCAAGCGCAGAAGGAAGTGCTATAAGCAGTGAAACTACGAAAACAACAATACATGCAGGTATTCTTTTCATTTTAAGCTTTTCCATAACTATAGCCACGATTGTTTCCATCAGTGAAATAGCTGATGTAAGTGCAGCAAGAAGAACAAGGATAAAGAAGACAAGTCCGAGAATGTTTCCGCCCGGAAGTGAATCAAATACCTGAGGAAGTGTAATAAACATGAGTGTCGGTCCTGCCTGAAGCTTTTCCATATCTCCGTTTGAAAAGGCAAATACAGCAGGTATGATCATCATTCCTGCAAGAAATGCAACGAGTGTATCAAAGATCTCAATGTTTCGAACAGATTTTTCAATGTTATCCTCTTTTCTCATGTACGAACCGTATGTTATCATGATACCCATGGCAAGAGACATTGAATAGAAAAGCTGTCCCATCGCGGCAACAACTGTTTTCAGACTGAATTCCTTGAAATTTGGTTTAATATAGTAAACAAGACCATCCATGGCACCTTCAAGTGTAAGACTGTATACTGCAAGTCCCAGAGACATAACTATAAGCAGCGGCATCATAACCTTGCTTACATTTTCTATACCCTTCTGAACACCGAAAACAACTACAAGTGCTGTTAAAACAAGGAATATTAAGAGACATATCACAGGTCCTGAAGCACTTGAAATAAATCCGCCGAAGTATCCGTCCGCCGTCGCAGCGGCACCCTCACCTTTTCCGTATACAAAAAGAAACTTTACGACCCAGCCGCCGATAACACAGTAATACGGGAAAATGATTATCGGAACAAGTGAAGCAAGTATTCCAAGGACAGAAAATTTAGAATTGACGTCCTTGTAAGCTGTCAGCGCACTTTTTCCTGTTTTTCTTCCTATACATATCTCGGCAGTCATAAGCGTAAAGCCAAATGTTACTGCAAGTATCAGATAGACCAGAAGAAACATTCCGCCGCCGTATTTTGCTGCAAGATATGGAAATCTCCATATGTTTCCGAGTCCGACAGCAGAACCTGCAGCCGCTAATACAAAGCCTATTCTGCTTGAAAAGCCGCTGCCTTTTTCATTTTTTGTTTTTTCCATCATACTACCTCTTTCATAAAAATAATCTAATGTATTAAGTATATCACAATAAAACACAAAGTTCAAGGATAGTGTTGTTGATTTTATGTTATTTTTGCACAAAATTATAATAAAATTCAATAATACAAAAAATTTTTTTAAAAAACTATTGACTTAATATCGTTTTGATAGTATCATATAGATATAGAAAATAATATTTCCCGAAAGGATGATAATAATGAAATACAAATGCGGAATGTACGGAGGAAGCTTCAATCCTCTCCATCTCGGACATGTCAGATGTATCATACATGCAGCAAATATGTGTGAACGACTGATAATAGTAATAAGCCATTCTGAAAAAAGAAATGAAATAGATGTCAGAATTAAATACAGATGGATATATACCATTACAAAGCATCTGCCGGATATAAAAATAATGATACTCCCGGATGAATGCTCATCAAAATCAGAATATAACAACATCGATCAGTGGATGAGTGATGCCCAGAAAGTCAAAGATTTTGCAGGGATGCCTATCGATGCTGTTTTTTGCGGAAGCGACTACGACGAAAACAGTTTCTGGAACAAATGCTACCCGGATGCAGCAATTGAAATTCTCCCGCGTGATGAAATATCATCAACAAAGATTAGAGAAAGCCTCTACGCACACTGGGACTGGCTGCCGGAAGTCGTAAGACCGTACTTTGTAAAAAAAGTTCTCGTCATAGGCACGGAAAGCACAGGAAAATCAACACTCTCCCAAAACCTTGCTCTTCATTTTAATACTGCTTACATGGAAGAGGCAGGAAGAGAAATTTCCGAAAGATCAGGAACTGACACCATGATGCTCCCGGATGATTTTACGGACATTCTTCTTACTCACAAACAAAGGGAAATACAGCTTTTAAAGGGTGCAAACAAAGTGCTCATCGAAGATACCGACTGCCTTATCACAAAATTTTTCCTTGATTTTCTTGAAGGAAAGGAAAAGGAAAAAAATGCAGCTCTGGCAGAAGGCATAGCGGCTGTAAACCAATATGATCTGATACTTTTCTGTGAGCCGGATGTTAAATTTGTACAGGACGGTGACCGAAGCGAGGTCATAGCAAATGAACGTGAAAAATACAGCGATAAGATCAAAAAAATGTATACAGATCATGGCTACTGCTTTGAAATACTAAGCGGAAATTATGATGAAAGATACAAAAAAGCAGTTTCTCTTATCGAAAAGCTCATTAACTGATTTTAAAGGAGGAAGCAAAAATGAAAGAAAGACAAAAAAATATTTTAGGACTGACATTGTTTCAGTGGTTTGAAATATTATCAGTTACACTGTTTACAATATACTTTGCCATCATTGACAAAGAATCTTCACCGTTATATCTTTTCCTGAGTTCAACAGCAGCAATATGCGGAATCTTCTGTGTAGTTCTCTGTGCCGCAGGTAAAAAGTCACAGTACTACTGGGGATTTGCAAACATCATTGCATATGTTGCTGTATCACTCAGTTCAAAATTTTATGGTGAGGTCATGCTGAATGCCCTTTACTATCTTCCGTCACAGTTTATAGGACTTTATCTGTGGAAGAAAAACTACAATGACAGTGAAAATACAGTCAAAGGCAAAAAAATGAAGCCGCTCGCCCTTGTAGTTATGCTGGTTTTAACAGCAGCAGGAATATTTGCCTACAAGCTTCTTCTGAAAAAGCTCGGCGGAAATTCAGCAGGACTGGACAGTGCAAGTACAGTGATCTCTATTACAGCAAATGCTCTTATGGTTCTCAGATACCGTGAACAGTGGACACTCTGGATCATAGTTGATGCCGTAACAGTTGTAATGTGGGCTGCAAACGGTGATCCGATAATGACAACAATGTGGGCTGTTTATCTTATAAACGCATTTTACGGATTTATAAGCTGGACAAAAATGAGCAGAGAGGCTGAGAAAAAAGACGGCTATAAAGTATTGAATCCTGTTCAGAACTGTTAATTAACAATACTTTTATTTATCAACAATAGTTTCAACAACGATGTTGAAACTATTGTTGAAATTTTTCAGCATTTTCATGTGCACTTTTCACAAATTAGATTAACTTTGTTTGATACTTCATATTTATTCAATATTGTTAAACCCCATTTTTTTATTTTTCCACAGAAAAATCCACGAGTATTTCAACACATGTTTAAACAGTGTGTTGAATAACGTGTTTACGAAGGTTCATAATGTGGAATATAAATCAGTGTTTCAACATAATATTATTTAACATATTGTTATGTTTTGCTTTCTATATTATCATATACAAAAACGTTCCGGATACATCAGTTTGTATCCGGAACGTTTAACTGTTTCACATGAAAATATTTTTTAATCAGCACCGCCGCCACCGCATCCGCTGCATGAACTACCGGAACTACTGGAACTACCGAAACTACGTGATCTGTCGGAATCGTAAGAGTCTGACGAAGAACCGCCGCCTTTTATAAAGGATAATATTACTAACACGATAAATCCTAAAAACAATGCTCCACAAAAAACACAGTCAAATATAGTAATTTCCCCGTTCATTTCTTTCTCAGCTTTTATCAGCTTCTTTGGAATCACAACTTCATCAGTTTTTTTCAAAGAACTAAAGTATTCAGGTTTCATATTGATTTCGCATTTATAAAGACCATTGTTATTTTCTGTTTTTACCAGCAGAGTATTCCCCTCAAAATAGTCCTCACCGGATGTAAAAGAGGTACCTGTAACTGCATCCTTTTCAGGCGTATTTACTTTCACAGAAACATACAGAACCGGTTGGGAAAAATTTTCTCCGATAAAACGATAAGCAAATACAGCCTCATTATTTTCATTTAACCTGACAGCATCCTTTATCCTGTATTTGACCTGATAGTTTACTGTTCTGTTGCTGACAGCTAAAAACCAGTCCATTTCATGAGCAACCGGAGAACTATTTTTTATCAGTGTATAATGATTATCCACTCTGTCAGTCGAATCCTGCCACTGTGCTTCTTTGCCGTCAATTGAACAGCTCAGTACTTCAATATCTTCATAATATTCAAGCTGGTTAAGAGGATCATTTATATCCTTGTAAAACCGTGTAAAATCTCCCTGAACATACGATACATCCCAGCTTTCAGAAATAACAGCCGAACCGTTTTCCTCAAAATCCACTTCAAATTCTGCACCTTTGACACTATACTCCTTGTCTTCAGCAGATATTTGCTGCACAGGCATTATTAAAACAAGCAGCACCGGAATGAACATACAGAACAGCCTGAACACTTTTCCTGATATTAATTTTGATTTTGTCATTACAATTCTCCCTTTCAAATCAAAGCTTCCCTAATCCTTAACGTAACAATTTATATCCCTCGTATGATAGTCCCCGTTTACAGCATATGAAAGACACTTCGCACCGCCGCGGCAGAGTAATGCCTTTGAGCATGATTTACATTCATCGGGGATCCTGTTCTCCAGAAGTTCTTCTATTACCGGACTGTTTTCATACAAGTCGGTGATATCATGTTCAAGGCAGTTGCCTATCTAAAGAGGAAGTCTTCTGCACGGAAGCAGTGTTCCGTCTGCCAGAACAGTCAGAAGTGTTATTCCGGCAGAGCAGCTGTAAAAACAGTTTCCACCCTCTGAAAACTGAAGTGCACGGTTCAGATGAACAACCGTCCTGTTATAACGGGATCTTTCTGAAATGCTCCTTTGTAAGCGTCTTTATCATCTGACGAAAATCCTCTGTTGACAGTATTCCCTCTGTACTGCTTCCCAAAGGTATCATTCTGTCGGCCCAGAACCTGTCTATCCTGTGTTTTCGTGCTTCTCTTATGACATTTTTAAGCTCATCCTTATTATTACTGTGACAAGTAAATGCAGCCATCGACTGTATTCCTGCTTTTTTCAGCAGTTTAAAGCCATTCATCGCTTTCCGGTAATTCCCCTCACCTCTGACACTGTCATGAACACTTTCCGTTCCGTCAAGACTTATCTGTACAAATGAGAGCTTTGTGTACTGTTTCAGTCTTGAAACTGTTTCCTCATTTAAAAAGGTTCCGTTTGTTAAGATCCCGAACGTATTTTTGTGTTCTTCGCAAAGATCAAGGAGCGGGAAAAAATTTTCCGATAAAAACGGCTCTCCGCCGGTAAAATTTATATGCCCTCTGTAATTATATTTTCTGCAAAAATCCTTGTACTGTAAAAATATCTTTTTAAGTTCTTCAAGGAAAGCTCCGCTTTGTAGTCGTCCTGATAGCAGTGACTGCATCTGAGATTACACTTATGACAAATATGCCACTGAAGAACATGCTTTTTTCTGATTTCATTTATCAATTTTGGAAATGCACCACGCTTTAAGTGTATTTTATATGGCCGTGAATTGCTGTATTATTGGGATTTGTGTAAATAAGGAACAAATTGTTGTTGTTTATTTGTATTATACTACTGATTTTATGTAAATTCAAGGGGGGGTGGAAATAATTATATATTAACAGTTATCAGATTCCTTGAATTTCTATTTTTGGTATAAACAAACAAATATCCTGCTATAAAAAACTATTTGTTTTAGCAAACCTCCTTAATAGAGTAGGGGGAGGTTAAACCTCGCCCCTCTCATTGCACCGTACGTACGGAACTCGTATACGGCGCTACATCTGTATTAAACACCATTAATTCGATAAATAGTACTCAAGCGGATTGATCAGACCTGGTCGGTCCGCT
>JAZUJY010000097.1:0-2243 GCA_045643005.1 Oscillospiraceae bacterium
TAATGTCATTAAGCTAAGAAAAAAGGAAAAAAGTCACAGAATCAGAAAAAGATTCTGTGACTATTTTTATGAATATAAAGTAAATTTTCACGAAAAGGTATTGACAAAAAGTCGAAAATGTGCGGCGGAGCTAATCAGATATACACATCTGATTGGAGGACTTAATCGTGCAGAAATACTGTAGTATCGTCAAAAACAAGCTTAATTCTCTTATTCGAAGTATGGAGAAAAACTCGTCTGATTTTGTGGTTAATCCCAGGAGAGATTTCGTTCGCAAAAGTGAACTGTCATTCTCTAAAACAATGAGATTTATTCTTGGTATGGGCAGTCAGACTCTCGGAAAAGAACTCATGGAGTTTTATGGTTTTAATCCGAAAATGGTATCTGTATCTGCAGTTGTTCAGCGAAGATCCAAGATACTTTCTTCAGCTTTTCAGCATCTGTTCCATAAATTCAATGAGGAATTCTCACAAACAAATTTCTTTCACGGATACAGACTTTATGCTGTTGACGGTTCTGATATTCATATTCCAACTATTCCTGATGATTACAGCACTCATTACAGTGCAAATGCTGATTCTAAAGGATATAATCTTATGCACCTTAACACTGTTTATGACCTTATGAACAGACGATACATTGATGCTGTTCTTCAGGACAGCCGCAGTGAAAATGAAAACAAAGCTTTGATCAGTATGCTTGAAAATGTTAATTCTGACACAATTATCATAGCTGACAGAAATTATGATTCCTATAACAATATCGCTCATCTTGAAGATAAAGGGTTAAAATACGTTATTCGCATAAAATCAACTACGGGTATCATAAAGAAATTCAATATTCCAAGTAATAAAGAAGCCGACTTTACTGCTGATATTTTGCTTACAAGAAGACAGACTAACGAAGTTAAATTGAATCCTGAAATATACCGTTTTTTAGCCTCGAATTCTAATTTTGATTTCCTTCCGAAAGGCTCAAAAGATACATATTCGCTGAAATTTCGCATAATAAGAATCAAGATATCAGAAGATAATTATGAAACACTTGTTACTAATCTCCGGGACAATGAGTTTTCTGCTGAAGATATCAGGAAGATTTACAAACTGCGCTGGGGTATAGAAACTTCATTTCGTGAACTGAAGTACCATGTTGGTCTTATTGCTTTTCATTCAAAGAAAAAGGACTGCATAATACAGGAAATTTTCGCAAGTCTGATAATGTATAACTTCTCTATGCTGATTACCGAAAATATCCTCATAGTTGATTATAAGCATAATAAATACCATTCCAGAGTAAATTATGCTGCTGCTATACACTTATGCATTGCTTTCTTTCACTGTAATAACGTCAGTCCTTCACATTTAGAAAAGCTTATAGCAAGAAATAAGTGCCCTGTCAGACCTGACCGTAACGCTGTCAGAAATACTCGTTACCATTCTGCTATACCTTTCAATTACAGATTATCATAATTCTTTTCCTGTGTCAATACTTTTTTCAGGCAGATCACTGATCTGTCTTTTCGTCGTGTTGTTTTTTCATTAAACGTCATCAGGAGTATGTCTTCTTTTTTGAACATACTCCTGCTTTCTTTTCTATATTTGTTTAGCTTAATGACATTACCCATCTGCTGGATTATTTCCATTCCAACAGAAGGGGCATTCGTATTAATAATTTCATAAACTCTATGAATACAAGTGCTATTTTTGTACGATAAGCAGTCGTTTCATCATGCAAAGATCGAATACATCAAGCTGTCCGTCCCTGCATAAATCTCCTGCTTTCCAGTTATTAAGTTTTGCATCAGGAACAGCTAACAGCCATTTCTGAAGAAGAACAACATCTGAAATATTGAATACTCCGTCTGCATTTACATCACCTGCAACATAATCAGATTCTATAAGTTCCAGTCTGTTTGTGGAAAGAGTGTTCTTGTTATCAAACTTTACTGTAGGATTTTTTCCCTGAACAAGCGGATTATCTGTATCATACATTGCAAGGCAGATTGTCGCATTTTCATCAAATTCTCCGTCATATTCAAACAGAAATGCTTTTTCGTCCCCGTCATGGAAAGTACCCTTTTCTATAAGTAAAGGCTTGCCGAAATTTTCCAGTTTGTTTCCGTTACTGTCTGTGATTTCAGCGCACAAACTGATATTGAAAAATGCAGGTGCAAGACCTGTGTTTTTTATTGTAACTTTCAGCTTTTTACCGTTCCTTTGAGCAGATGTTACTGTAAAGTTATA
>JAZUJY010000098.1:0-4611 GCA_045643005.1 Oscillospiraceae bacterium
AAATCCATTTGGTGAAGGAAGGATGTACAGAACAGGAGATCTTGCAAGATGGCTTCCAGACGGAAATATCGATTTCCTCGGCAGAATTGACGAACAGGTAAAGATAAGAGGATTCCGAATTGAACTCGGTGAGATTGAGACCAGAATAAGAGAAATTGAGAATATCAGGGATTGTGCAGTAATAGCAAGAACTGATAATACAGGAGATAAGGAAATATATGCATACTACACAAGTGATATTGAGGTGAGTGTATCAGAGATAAGGGATACCCTCAGCGGAAGCCTGCCCGGATATATGATACCTGCGTATATTTTGCAGATTAATACGATCCCTGTAAATAAAAACGGTAAGCTTGATAAAAAGGCTCTGCCGGAAATCGAGGCATTATCTATAAAGGAATACATTGCGCCACGCAGCGAAGCAGAACAAGCAGTATGTGCTGCATTAATTGAAATACTGAATGTAAAACAGGTCGGAATGCATGACAGCTTCTTTGAACTCGGAGGAGACTCAATTAAAGCAATAAGGGTTATATCAAAGCTTAGAAATGCAGGATATATAACTACCGTAAAAGACATAATGAATGGTAAAACAGCTGAAAGAATAGCTGCTTCACTGAAATCAAAATCCAAGGAGATGGTTTATGAACAGGGAGAAGTTAGTGGTAAGATAGAAAAAACACCGATAATAAAAGTATTTGACGAATGGAAACTTGCAAAGCCTGAACACTTTAACCAGTCAATGATGTTCACTATAGACGGAATAGATAATACAGTAATAAAGCAGACAATTGAAGAACTTGTAAAGCATCATGATGTATTAAGAGCTGTATACAGAGATGACCAGCTTGAAATACTACCGATCGCTGAAAGCAGACTTTTTGATTTCTATGAATATGACTACACCTATATAACCGATAAGAGAACTGCGGTTGCAGAAAAATGCTCCGAGATTCAGGAAAGTATAGACCTTGCAAACGGTCCGCTTGTTAAGATAGCGGTATTTGAACTCGGAAATACAAAGCAAATGATGTTCTGCATACATCACCTTGTGGTAGACGGCGTATCATGGAGAATACTTGGTGAAGATTTTGAAACAGTATCAAGTCAGATAATGAGCGAAAGTCAGGTTATTCTGCCGGAAAAAACCATATCATTCATAGAATGGAGCAAAAAGCTGAATGAATATGGTTCAAAACTCAGCTTACAGGATAAGGAATACTGGAATAAAAATGCAGATGAAATTGAAGAAGGCAGAATCTCTGGTGATTATTCCGGCGAAGAATATGGAACAGCTTCATTTGAGTTCAGTAAAGAAGTAACGCAAAGTCTCCTTAACAAGAGCGTTAATGCTTATGGTGCAAAAATAGATGAGATACTTCTTGCAGGACTTGCAAGAGCTGTCGGCAGAATAACAGGTCAGAACAAGCTTGCTGTAAATATCGAAGGCCACGGCAGAGAAGAAATAGGAGAGCCTGTTTTAACGGATAGAACAGTTGGCTGGTTTACAAATATATATTCAGTTGTTATTCAGTGCAGTGAAGACGATAAAACCTCAATAGTTTCAGCTAAAGACAGCATTAGAAGTGTACCTGATGCAGGAATGGGCTGCGCATTTGCAGCACACCGCAGTGAACCTGATATATGTTTCAATTATCTTGGTGAATTTGAAACACGGAATATATCAAATTATTCATGCGGAAAAAATCAGGCACCAGAAAACGTTCAGTCTAATAAGCTTCTTGTCAATGGTTCAGTTTATGATGAAAAGCTTCAGTTTATAGTTGAAGGACGTGCAGAATATTTCGGAGCATCATTTATTAAAAGGTTGATAGAAGAATATATGAAAGCTGTTGAAGAATTAGCCGATTTCTGTGCTTCAGACATAAACGATTCAATGACAGTATCTGATCTTACTTCTGATAATATAGATAATGATGATCTTTCGTTTATAAATTCATTATTTGAGTAAAAAAGGAGAAAGAATATGGCAATTGTAAATAAAAATATTGAAGATATATATCCACTTACACCATTACAGGAAGGAATGCTGTTTCATAATTTGTATTCAAAGGATTCAAGTGCATATATAATACAAAATTCGCTTGCTGTCAGTCAGAATCTGAAAAGAGAAACACTGCTCAGAGCACTGTCTCTTATTGCCCGCAGATTTCCGGTCCTTCGTACAATGTTCATTTATGAGAAAGTGAAGGAAAACTATCAGCTTATAGTTCGTGACAGAGAACTTGAATATGAGTTCATAGATCTGTCAGAATATGACATTAATGAGGCACAAAAAAAGTATGATGACATAAAAAACAATGATATTGCAAGAGGATTTGATCTCCAAAAAAATACACTGCTACGATTAAAGCACATTCGTTTCAAAGAAAATGAAGATAAACTTGTATTTACAATGCATCATATTATTATTGACGGCTGGTGCAGCAGAAAAATATATGAAAAATTCTTTGAATACTACATAAGACTTGAACAGGGCATTTCATTAGATTCTTTGCTGAAGGAAGCTGAAAATGAAAATTCTGAAAGTGGACAGTACAGTTCCTACATTAAGTGGCTGAAAAAACAGGATAAAAGCAAGGCGTTGAATTTCTGGAATGACCTTCTTGACGGCTATGACAATAATTGCGACATCAAACCGATGGGAAATCCCAAAAGCAGCAGTAAACAGGTATCTGAACTAATTGCCGGAGCAGACCGCAAAACAACAGCAAAGCTTAAAGGAGCTGCTGTAAGAAATGATGTTACTATAAATACTGTGGCTGAGACTGTAGTAGGTATTATGCTTCAGGCGTATAATGGATGCAGTGATGTTGTATTTGGCAAAGTAGTTTCAGGAAGAAATGTACCTGTAAAAGATGCTGATAATATGGTGGGATTGTTCATAAATACCATTCCAATAAGAGTAACCACTGAAAAAAATATGACAGTCTCGGAACTGTTGAAAAAGCAGCAGAAATTTGCCAATGAAAGTACAAATTATGATTATTGTTCACTTGCTGAAATACAGAGCAATACATTGCAGAGAACTGAACTTGTAAAGGTTATATTTGTTTTTGAAAATCATAGTTCAGGTATTAATCAGAATAATCAAAATGGCGGTAAGTCAATGATTATGGAAGATAGTTCAAGAGAACAAACCAACTATGGAATATCAATAAGTTCATATGAGATCGATGGCAGGCTTTATTTCAAGCTGCTCTATGATCCTTCGGTTTATTGCGAAGAAGAAATCAGTCTGATAGCTGAGAGACTGATAAAAATATCTGAGGAAATTGCAGCAAAACCTGATGCAATGATAAGTGAACTTGAATTAATAACCGATAATGAACGACAGGCCATTATAAAAAACTTCAATGCAACCAAAACGGAATATCCTAAAGATAAGACAATAGTTGAATTGTTTGAGGAACAGGTAAAAAAGGCACCTTATAAAACAGCCCTTGTATTTAAAAATGAAAAAATGACATATTCAGAGCTTAATTCAAAAGCAAACAGCATTGCATATAAACTCCGTGAAATAGGTGTAAAGCCTGATGATTTTGTAGCAGTTGCAGCCGATAAGAGTATTGAGGTCATTGCCGCTATATTTGGTATACTCAAATCAGGAGGTGCATATGTGCCTGTAGATCCTAAATATCCCGCTGAGAGAATCAGTTTTATGCTTAAAGACTGCTCACCAAAAGCAATAGTAAAATACACTTCGGAAAAAATTGAAATACCTGATGGAATGAAGATTATCGATCTTGCTGATGTATATATATGGCAGAATCTGGATACCAATCCTGAAATAGTCAATACATCGCATGACCTTGCATACTGTATTTATACATCAGGCACGACTGGTAAACCCAAAGGAGTAATGATAGAGCATTACGGAGTATCAAACCTGAGAGAGTACTTTCTTCAGAAACAGGAAGTATGCGAAAATGATAATGTTATACAGTTTGCCAGCATATCATTTGATGCAGCAGTATCAGAAATGACGATGGGACTGCTATGCGGAGCGACAATGCACATGATACCTGCGGATATACAGAAAGATACAAATGCTTTTGAAAAATATGTTTCTGATAATAATATCAGTATAGCAATACTTCCGCCGGCATACTTGACACAAGTCAGACTTAAAGGAATGCGAACGATCATAACAGCCGGTTCAGAAACGAATAGAGGTCTTGTTGAAGAAAACGCTCATATTCCAGTATATTCCAATGATTACGGACCGACAGAGACAACTGTCTGTGCAACATTCTGGAAGCATGACAGTAAGAGCGAAGTACCTGAAAGAGTGCCGATAGGAAAGCCTATGAATAATAAGCAGATCTATATCATGAATAATGATGCAATGTGCGGAATCGGAATTCCCGGAGAACTCTGTATTGCGGGAGACGGACTTGCAAGAGGCTATCTTAACAGACCTGAACTTACAGCGGAGAAGTTTGTGAAAAATCCATTTGGTGAAGGAAGGATGTACAGAACAGGAGATCTTGCAAGATGGCTTCCAGACGGAAATATCGATTTCCTCGGCAGAATTGACGAACAGGTAAAGATAAGAGGATTCCGAATTGAACTCGGTGAGATTGAGAC
>JAZUJY010000099.1:0-14603 GCA_045643005.1 Oscillospiraceae bacterium
TAATGACGTTTCAAGTAATCCATTTTACCACCATCATATTTTATAGCAGGTTCATTCATTTCCGTAACGGCAAAAGCTGCATACAAGCCTCCGACCTGATAAAACAAACCAAATCCCAAAATAAAATTTGCAAATATTAAAAATAACACTTTCACCTTCATACAAGTATCCGATATACTTTATGAAGGTATTTTTATAGGAAGAGGATGATATTCCATGAAATTAGTAACAACATCTCAGATGAAGCAAATCGAAAAACAATCCGATGAAAAAGGCGTAACCTACTCACTGCTTATGGAAAATGCCGGAACAGCACTCGGAAAAAACATAAACGCTCTCATGAGCATGAAACTATGTGAAAAAGCCGTATTTCTGTGCGGCAAAGGAAACAACGGCGGTGACTGCTATGTTGCAGCAAGATACCTTAAAAACCTCGGCATAGACGTCAGTATAGCAATCATTTTTTCCATCCCCGACAGCGGCATTGCCAAAGATGCCTACATGAAAATGTCCGGAATAAAAGTCTATGAAAGCCGTGATGAAATAAAAATGGCTGTCATGAAAGCCGACACAATCATAGACGGCGTTTTCGGCACCGGCTTCCACGGCGACCTCGACGAAAATATCGCCGTACTGCTCAACATGAACAAAAAAGCACTAAGAATAGCAGTTGATATCCCAAGCGGAGGAGATGCCTCCACAGGAAGCGTTTCCGAGGGCACATTCAAAGCAGACTATACCGTGACATTCGGATATAAAAAAGTCGGCATGACACAGTACCCGCTTCTTTCATACTGCGGAAAGATAATCACAGCAGACATCGGTATCCCCGAGGACTGTTCCGCGGATGATTTTGACATATACGAAACCGACGACAGCATCATACCGAAATTTCTCCGTGACAGGATCCCTGATTCCCACAAGGGAACATACGGAACACTCACATGTGTAACCGGAAGTGCCGTGATGCCGGGAGCATCAATTTTATCAGGAATGGCAGCTCTCAGATGCGGCGGAGGACTGGTCAAGGTGACAGCAGTCAGAGAAAACATCCCTGCACTCGCAGTAAAGATCCCTGAGGCTGTTTTTGTACAGATGAAAGCCGACGAGGATGGCTTCTATCTCTCAGAAAATCTTGACATAATACTTAGGACCTGTGAAAAATCCGGAGCTGTTCTGATAGGCTGCGGTCTTGGAAAAACAGAAGAAACAAAGAAACTTGTAAAATCACTTTTAAAAACTCTGAAATGCAACGTAGTCCTTGATGCTGACGGAATCAACTGCATATGTGATGATACAGACATCCTGAATGAAACAAAAGCCAAGGTCATCCTGACACCGCACCCTGCCGAAATGTCACGTCTGACAGGCTCGTCAGTGTCCGAGATACAGCATGACAGACTCGGAACATGTCTTGAGTTTCTGAAAAAATATCCGGAGGTCGTAGTAGTACTCAAAGGTGCCGGAACAATCATCGCATCTCAAAATGAAATATACATAAACAACACCGGAAATCCCGGAATGAGCTGCGGCGGAAGCGGAGATGTCCTGAGCGGAATGACAGCCTCGTTTGCATCCCAGGGAACAGAACCGTTCAAAGCATCAGTTCTGGCGGCATATATGCATGGAAAAGCAGGCGATATCGCAGCTGAGAAGTACTCCATGTACTATATGCAGCCGTCTGATATCGTAGGAGAACTTCCCGGTCTGTTTCTGAAAAAATAGACAGGACAAAATGACATTGCTTTTTCCATTTTATTTATATATGTGATTTTTGTGGGTACCAAAAACATTATGTATCATTTTGAACAATGTGCCGAAAAAGTACTTTAAAATGTTTAAAAAAATATATAAAATGCTTGACATTTACCAAAAAATCTGTTATAATAAGACTATGAGATAGGGATAATCTGAATCTCTTAATTACTTATTATATTCAGAAAGGTGGATGTTTTTATGAAAAAATTAATGGAAAAAGCTTTAAAACGCGCAATGGGGTCAAAAAAAGAAAACGGTAAAAAGAGTCTAAAAGGCTTTACACTTGTTGAAATAATCGTTGTACTTGTAATTCTTGCAATTCTTGCAGCTGCAATGATTCCGGCACTTACGGGGTATATTGATAAGGCTAAGGAAAAGACAGCTATTAGTGAGGCAAGAAGTGCTCTGACTGCATTACAGACATACGCAAGTGAAGATTATGCTACAAACAGTTATGAAGGTGGCAAATTAAGTGATACAAGCATAGCAAATGCGACTACACTTGCAGAACTTAAAACTGGTTCTATTACTGCTGTCTCAATAGATGCTTCTACTGGAAAAGTTACAGGATTTACATATACAAGTGATAATAGTGAAGTAAAATATGAAAATGGTATGTTTACAGTTAAGAAAAAAAATAATTAATATACACTGATTTCTATAATTAAATATTACTATAAAAAAGCATTCAGCACTTATTCCTATGAGTGCTGAATGCTTAAATTTTTTTAAAAAGGAAAAAAGGATAGAGGTGGAGAATATGGCAGCATATCAGTATACGGCTTCAAGCCTTGGGGGAAAAATAAAAAAAGGAAGAATCACAGCCGCAAACCCAAATCAGCTTAAGGATGCGTTAAAAAAGGAAGAATTATTTCTGATCGAATATAAAGAAATAATAGATAAAAAAAGATTCAAAAAGCTTAACGGAAAAGAGATCTCGGAGTTTTGCCGGGAATTAAGTGCACTTCTCGGATCGGGTGTATCTGTAGTACGGTCATTTAATATAATATGTAAACGTCAGGCAACTCCGAAGCTTAAAGCGGTATACAATGATATAGCAGTTCAGATTAAAAGAGGTGTTCCCCTGTCAGAGGCAATGGCTATGCAGGGAAAGACATTCCCTGAGATGCTGATAAATATGATAAAAGCCGGTGAGGCAAGCGGAAAGATAGACCAGACCTTTGAAAAGATGTCTGTTCATTATGAAAAGGAATACAGGATGAGCAATACAATAAAAAGTGCAATGGCATATCCGAAAATGCTCGGCGGACTTTTGGTAGTAGTTGTTGTTGCTTTGTTTACGTTTATCATGCCGACATTTTTTGAACTGTTTGAGGACATGGAACTTCCTCTTCTAACAAAAATAGTGATGGCAATAAGCAGCTTTTTTACAGGGCATCTGTTTCTGATAGCAATAATAGCAGCAACAGTTATCATAGCAATGTACCTTTTTCTTCAGATATATGCCGTCAGAAGGACTATAGACAAGATAAAGATAAAAATTCCGAAAATAGGCGGACTTATGAAGATAGTGTATACTTCGGAATTTGCACGAACTCTGGCTTCACTGTATGCAAGCGGAATGAACATAGTTGAATCTCTTCAGATAGCAAAGAACACTATCCCAAATGTGTATATCAGAGAACAGTTTGAACCTGCTATCAGAAAACTCAGATCAGGCATACCGCTGTCAGAAGTTTTAAGTGAAATTGAAGGATTTGATCTTAAGCTTTCCCAGACAGTTGAAGTTGGTGAAGAGACAGGACGTCTGGAGGCGATGCTTGTTTCAACTGCTGATTCTTACGAATATGAATCACAGCAGGCTATTGACAAGATCATTTCAGTTATCCAGCCGGTGATGATAGTTTTTATAGCCGGTATTGTTCTGTGTATAGTAGGTGCTGTAATGCTTCCTATATTCTCTATGTACAGTGATATTGATTCAGCTGACCCGACAGGCGGAGCAGAGGTATATGTTGACTTTTATGATAATAGCACTAATGATAATATTGATTTTTGTGACAAAAATATAATGCTAAATGTTGATTTTTATGACACAAATGCCGATAATAATATAAAGGGGATGATTTGATGGCTGTTTCTTTGTTTATTTCAAATGAGTCTGTACAGGTCGTTTCAGGCAGTAAAAAAGGAAAAAAGCTTGTTATCGACAATATTATTACCGAGCCGGTACCGGAAGGCGCTATTATCAACGGTGTAGTAATGGATCAGAACGGGTTGAAAAAAAGACTTGAAACAATATTTTCTTCGGATAAACAGCTTTCCAAAAAGCTTTCCCTGACTGTTGACAGCTCTTCAATAAATACAAAAATTCTTGAAGTTCCTCTTCTGCCTGAAGCAAAACTTCAGAATGTTGTAAAGGAAAGCTATCAGGACGTTGAAAACATTGATAAAATGCTTATCGATTATATGGTGCTTGAAAACAAAACAGAATCAGGCGGTGCTTCGGTTCTTGCAGCCATGGCGGAAAAAGATTTTATCAGTGAGTATTCGGAAATGCTGACATCTCTGAACGTTAAGCTTAACAAAATTGACATTTCACTCAGCTGCTTTATAAAATTTATTGATTTTTCAAAATATATTTTAGGCGAAACGTTTATAGTTGGTGTCCTTGATAAAAACGTTCTTGCTATGGTGCTTTTTGTCAGAGGAAAATTCAGATTTTCACGGCGTGTACGTATAGTCGCTGAGCCGGATTCAGTTGAAATGACAAATGAACTTGTAAGAAATATTTCGAACATGATCCAGTTTAACAAGTCGGAGAAAACAAATGCGGATATTTCCGATGTTTATATCGGCGGATATATGCCGGCAGGGGATGACACATATATCAGACTTACAGAGATTCTTGAAGTCAATGTTACAGCGTTTCCTGATATTCCTGCAGTAAAGATGCCGTCAGGGAAAAAACAGGGAGATTTTATTTATTCACTTGGAAATATTCTTGAGTAGACTGAAGTTTTTTATGAATAGGGGTGATAATTAATGAAACAACTAAAAAGCAAAAATATAAATTTCTATTCACGGCTTCTTCAGTCTGAGGACAAGAAAAAAGGAAAGAAAAAGAGTCTGAAGACTATTATTATCATATATGGTGCATCAGTTGCAGCTGCTATGATCTTGCTTTTTGCCGGTGCCCTGACAATGCGGTCAAAGGCTGAAACAGCTTTTAACGATATAAAATATGAGTATGAAAATTCAGATCTGGTTATTAAAGTGAAAGAAGACAATGCTCTTGCTAACAGCAATAAAGCTTTTTCAAAAATAATCGCTTCATACGACGAGAATAATGAAGCAGTAAAAAATGCTGAAAGTATAAATAAAAAACTGACTCCTGATCTGATAGATAAAATATATTCATCTCTTACAGCAAATATGCAGATAGTTGGAATTGTGTTTGATGAAGATCATCTGAACATTTCCTGTATGGCTGATTTCCCTGAAATATCCACAGAATACGTAAAAAGACTTGAGAAGACCGGGCTGTTTAATAGTGTGGATTTCGGTGGATTTGTTGAACAGGGTTCCGTATATGTATTTACGCTGACAGCGGAATTTCCGGATGATGATCAGGAGGTGGAAAACAATGGATAACAGCAAAATCGATTCAAAACAGATACTTATCCTTTCACTTCTTATCGGAGTTCTTGTAATAGTAGTCTGTGTGAATTATCTTATACGGCCTGTATATAATGAAGTTGTGAAATACAAGGATGATACAGCAGAGATCGAAGCAGATCTTGAAGAGATGAAAGGTCAGAGTACCATTTTCAGTATAACAAAGGTTGATTTTTCAAACAACCAGATGATGCTGAAAGAAAAAGCCGGAGATCTGATGAAACTGAAAAAAAGAAATGATCTTGGTACACAGATAACAGATACGGCATTGTCAAAGGGTTTAAGTGTAGCTCATCTGAAACTCGGAGAGATAGAGGAATATAAAGTTGTTCTTCCGTATGAAAGTAAGAAACAGGAAAAAGATAAAGATAAGAATAAAGATAAAGACAAGGAAAAGGATAATGACGATAATAAAGAATTAAAAAAAGAAAAAGGCCCGGATAGTTCATTGTTTCCGGGTGCACAGGTTTTATATGATGAAAAAGAAGAAAAGTACTCACTGGAATATAAAACCGGTGAATATTCCTGTTATATAGACTGCAGTGTAAAAGGCGAATATAGTCAGATCCAGAAATTTGTATCTGAGATAGCTAAAGATCCTTCGCTGGGGATAGCTTCAATAAAAATAAGCAATGAAGACAGTAAATCTGATGATTCAATTTTTACGGCTGAAATGACAATCAAAGCAAATATGGCCGGTGATATCCCGGATATGAGTTATCAGGGGGCTGATACTGATGAAAACTCATAAAAATCTGAAAGGATCGGCAATTTTGTGGTCCGTATGTACGCTGCTTATATTTATGGTTATTGTGTCAGCGGTAATTGTTCTCAGTAAGTTTTATTATAACAGAGAGCTGACAGTGTATTCTGAAAAAAGAGCAGAGTATATTGCAAAGTCCGGTGCAGATATTATTGCAAATGAGATCATGAATGAACATGGTATCAACAGCAGCGGTGATATTCTGGATAACCCCGGAATAGTGAGCGAAAGTATACCGGCAGTCCTTGATCTTACACTTGATAACGGAAAAAACTGTAAGGTAACAATAAAAAAAATAAGCAAAGGAAAACTTTCCATTATGTCAGAAGCCACAAACGCAGACAGTAATGCGGTTGTGGCATGCTGTGTCAGTGCAGTTCCTGTTGGCTATATAAAAAAAGAAGGTTCATATATCTGGCAGTATAAATGGTCTTTTGACGGATACTATACGAACTGAGGTGAGAATATGATAAAAAATCTGAAAGGCATGACACTTGTTGAAGTAATTACAGCAGTTTCAATATTGTTTATTGTTGCAGGTATAGCCTATGCAGGTATATGTACAGGCGGAAATATTCTCACCAAAGCCACGGATCTGAAAAATGCTTCGATGGACGAGGAACAAATGATAGATAATAATAAAGCGGATATGATGAGGGAAAATGTTACTGCTGTGTATGTTCTAAGAGGAGAAAACGATGATGACCAGACCGGATATTCAGTTTTGGTTGAAAAAATCAGCGGAGAAAAATTTGAAATGTATGAACCTTGTGAAGAAACAACTGCACCTGTAACGGATATACCGGAAGACAGCAGTTACTGATAAGCAGATAAATCAAAAAATGACTGTATTAAATAATAAAAAAGATTGGTGGGGATAATGTTATGAAAAAAAGCCTTAAAGGTTTTACAATGACTGAAGTTTTGGTAACACTGGTAATACTCAGCCTCATTATAACATTGTCATCCGGAATGATAATGATGAGCACGAACCTGGTTCTGAAGAATGCACAGCTTGTAAATGCACAGAATCAGGGCATTTCAGTATATGGAGATATTGAAAAAAGAATTAAATATGCAGATAAGCTTCTTATCACAGATAAGACAGAAGAAATAGATTTTTATGATGCGTGCAATACAAAATCAAACGAGGAAAAATTTCTGATAAATGGAAATATTATGGTGAAGAATCTTAAATATGACGTAAACGGAAATTTTCCTGCTCCGTTCGTTCCTGCGGAAAGCTTTTTTAGTTTTTTCAGTATAAACGAAGAACTGTTGAATAATAAGGATACCTCGTTTGTTGTATATAATACGGAAACATTAAAAAACCAGACATGTTCAGTAAGTATAAAAAAAGAAAGCGATGATCATGTCAGGCTTTCAGTAAAACTGTATTACAGAGGTGAGCTTAAGTATGAACGAACGGGAAGCATAAAGCTTCTGAATGTTTCAGAGGAAAACAGTGTACTTGATTTTATAAGTAAGGATAATACAGATGAAATAAAGGGAAACATGTATATTAAAAGTGAATTTTTAAAATAATACGGAAGGGGAGAATCCGATTGAAAAATATTCCTATTGGTGAAGTACTCAAGGAGTACGGATATATCACCGAAGATCAGATACAGGAAGCTTTAAAATATCAGAAGACTGATGCCGGAAAAGGAAAACGTCTTGGTATTCTTCTTCAGGAGTTAAATTTTGTAACTGAACTTCAGGTTCTTGAATGTCTTGGAAAAAAGCTGGATCTTCAGCTTATAAATATAGCAGATATAACAGTCGATCTGGACGCCGTTGAAAAAGTGCCGAAACAGCTTGCAGTAAAGTACAATGTTTTTCCGTATGCTCAGAAAAACAACAGGCTGTCACTTGCGATGTCAGATCCTCTTGACTTTTATGCACAGGAGGATATAAGACAGATCGTTGACATGCCTCTTGAAATAACGCTGGCAGAAAAGGCAGTTATCGCAAAGGCAATAGAACACAACTATGCCGAGGTCGGTGCAAGAATAGCTGCAAGACAGGCAAATATTTCAGTTCAGGACGACGTAGTTCCCGAAATGACGATTGAAGAGGGCGACGATGATGTTCCTGTAATCAAGCTTGTAAATTCACTCCTTGCCAGAGGTTACAGTGCAAATGCGAGTGATATTCATATAGAACCGTTTGAGGATCATACGCAGGTTCGAATGAGAATTGACGGCATGATCGTTGACTTTGTAACTTTGTCAAAATCTCTTCACATGTCAATAGTAGCCAGAATAAAGATCATGGGAAACATGGATATAGCTGAAAAAAGAATACCGCAGGACGGAAATTTCCGGACAATCGTCGAAGGGTTCGATATCAGTATTCGTGTATCCGTTATTCCGACAATATATGGCGAAAAAGTTGTAATGAGATATCTTACATCGGATACAACAATAGATAAAGCCGGCCACTTCGGCATGGAAGAATTCGCATATCAGAAGATAAGCAAAATGCTTGAAGCACCGAACGGAATCATATATATTACCGGACCTACAGGATCAGGTAAAACGACGACCCTGTATATGGTCCTTGAATACCTTGCAAAACGGCAGGTAAATATTTCAACAATTGAGGACCCTGTTGAACGAGGACTTGCAAGAATAAACCAGATGTCCGTAAACGTTGCAGCAGGACTTACATTCGGTGTAGGTCTGAGAGCACTTTTAAGACAGGATCCTGATATAATAATGCTTGGTGAGACTCGTGATGCTGAAACTGCAGAAATTTCTGTAAGAGCGGCTATTACAGGACACCTTGTTGTATCAACACTTCATACAAACGATGCAGTATCATCGGTTGTCAGACTTGAGGATATGGGTCTTGCTCCTTATCTTGTAGCAAGCTCCCTTGTCGGAATCGTTGCACAGCGACTTGTAAGAAAGGTTTGCGAAAACTGTGCATATGAAGTAGATCCGACACCTGAAGAAACAGCAATTATAGGGGAAGCACTTCCTAAAATAAGAAAAGGCAGGGGCTGCAATATATGCAACAACACCGGTTATAAAGGAAGAGTATCGATCCATGAAATGCTGCTTATAGATAAAAAAATGAAGCGTATGATAACAGAGGGTGCATCAAGTGAGGAAATGTTTGATTATGCCGTTCATGAACAGGGGATGAAAACACTTAAGCAGTGTGCTGTTGATCTTGTAAAAAGAGGAATCACCACACCGTCAGAGGTTATTAAGGTTTCCTATGATTCCGACTGATCGTATTCCGGATTTTTAGGAATTGGGGAGTGTAAATTATGAAAAAAAATCAAAAACTTACTTATGAAAAGCTTTCACCAAAACAAAAAGAATTAATAGAGAAGCTGAGAACTATTCCTGCTTTCAAAGGATTTACGCTTACAGAACTTCTGTGTGTTCTTGCGATTATAGGAATAGTTGCAGCGATTTCCGTACCGAGTATCACACGTTATGTAAAAAACGCAAAGGAGAAAGCCTGCGATAAAAGCATGGATGCACTTGAAGCTGAGATAAAGAGTCTTGTTGGCTCAAGACGTTTTTTCAATGACGAAGATCTTAGTGATGCAGTTGATAAATTAGTAGAAAAATATTCCAATACTCCGCTTGTGGACAAGGATTCACCGGTTGAATTTGTAAATGAGATCGAAGGCACCATCGTTGAAGCGCGCTGTGCTGAAATCTGTCCAAATGACGGAACCTGTGAAGTTGAATGGAGAATTAAGGCTACTGATGATGAATATGTAAAGGAATTTGATTTTATCTGTGACTGTGACTGTCACGAAGAAAAAGAAATAGATCTTAAAAATATAAAAGTCAGAATTTTTGAAGATATCCAGGTTACAGGCGATGGAAATGCCAGATTCGAAGAAGAAAAAATAAAAATGGTGACTGAGGATATCGTTGATGATATAGAAATAAAAAATGAGCCTGCATCAGATGTATACGGATACACCAAAAACACAACAGGACAGATCGAATGGATGAGCTTTTCCTATACAGATGACGACGGAAAAGAGTACTGCGTGATCTACAGAATGTCTGACGTCGACAACAACGGAAAAATAGAAACAAGTGAAAAATCTATTTCTGTCATGGATGCAGATCATGATGTCAGAGCTGAGGGAACACTCGGTTCAACTGCATATCTGAAAAATGAGGAGAACGTTTATGATAAAGTACCGGTAAAAAATATTTCTGATTCTGAGATATGCTGGGTACAGAGGGATTCAGACTGGTATGTGGAAAGCTGGGAACGCTATCCGTTTATTTCATCCGGTGAATCATATGTTATCAGTGTAAGAACTCCTGAAAAACTGGGTATTGCAGCTCAGAAAAATACAAACGGATCTTCAAAATATACATATATGCTCACAGCAGAATATTCAGACGGATATAAGACTGAGCTTAATATGGTAACAGAGGACGATATTAAGAAGACAGAAAACAACGGTTCTGAGACATGGTATCTCAATAACGGCTATGTAGTATTTGAAAGTGAAAAAGATCTTCAGAAATATCTTGATTCCGGCTGGACATATCCTGAAAATAATTATAACAGTTCAAAGAAAACAGATCTTGAGAACATTATTAAAAACCAGGAAAGAATACTGGAAAAATTTGAAAGTGAAGACGAGAAGCAAAGAACAGATAAGATTTTCTTTGCTTATCAGGAAACAGTGAAGAAGGTCTCTGCGGACGATTCAGGACTTATCGGAACAGAAACAGTTACAAAGTACTGTGAAATTGAAAGAAAATTTGAAGATTCGGTAAAGATCATTTATGAAGACGGTGAATACAAGGTTTCACGTCCGTATAATATAACCGGCGGTTCACTCATCGAGGATAAAGGAATATTTACTTATGTTCCGAATGTAAATGCAGGAAGCGAAGTCAGCTATGACTCAGGTTCTGTTCTGCTTGACAGATATCAGAAGACTGACGGAAAAGATAACTGTTTTACATATCCTTCAAATACTTCAGGAAAAATTACAGAAGAGAATGCTCTGAAAAAACTCGCAGAAGGTCAGACAGAGTCAGTATATTCATGCTGTTTTACAGATTCCGAGACCCATGAGGGAAGACTGACCGAGGATGAGGCACTTGAAAAAATATTAAACGGAAGTCTTGATGCAGTTCAGGCTTGTCTCGAGGAGATAAGTGTTGTATGCAGAGCTGATTCAGCTGAGATCCTTGAAAAATTTGAAACAGGTACTAAAAATTCTGAATATATTTTTATAGATCCTGAGGATCCTGAAAAAATACTTGACTACGAAGAAGCCAAGGAAAAAATTGACGATGGTACAGAGCTGATCGTTCTTGAAGATAAGAAAATATACAGCAGTACCATTCTGAGTTCACAGCTTAAAATAAAAAATGAAAAAGATGAGGAAACAGTCAGCGTATGGCTGAACAAAGGCAAGGATGATCCTGAAACTGAGGATTATAAGGAGATGTATACTGTTTCCGGCAAAAGACAGCTTATTTTAACGGAAGGAACATCGATAACTCTTACAGGTGATCCTGTTGAAAGCGACTTTATCCCTTATGATGAAGAGATAGGAAAAGGCTATTATTTTTCTATTGACGGAGATGACAGGAAGCTTACAGAAGAGGAAGCCTACGAGATATTGATAGAATCAGGAATCAGCTATAATAAGGCTGAGGTATTTTATGAAGAAAACGGAAAACAGTATTCTGCAGGAATTATGGCATATGAATTTTCCGACAACGCAGAGCTTATCGGAAAAGATAACGGCTCAAAGCAGTATTCTGTACATGCACAGTTTGCAGTTGAAGGATATAACTCTGCCGGAAAGCTTATTGATTCACTGCCGTGCGGATATTTTGATGTTCCTGAATTTGATCCTTCCAACACAGACTGGACAGGAACTGACAAAAAAGGCGGATATTATTATTTTGCCAAAACTCCTGTGTCTGTTGAGAGATTGAGCGAAACAGAAGTTAAAGAGATTTTCAGGGAGGAAGACAATCTTCTTGATGGGCATCTGACTGAGATAAATGCTTATTATATCAACTTTGATTCTGACGCACAGTCAGGTCCTGTTTTAGCAGGCAGACTGATCCTTGAATTTGCTGATCATGCTGATCTTCTCGAAGATACAAATACTTCAAATGATAAGGATTATTGTGCAAAGGCTGATTTTACAATAAAGGGCTACAATAAAACTGACAGTGAGGCACTTGACTCCACTGACAGCTTCAGCCTTTTTGTGCCTGAGTACTCAAGAGATGATAAAAAACCGACAGGATATTTCTTTGCTGAAAATACGAACACAATTTCGAGATATACAGAGAAAGAGATCCTTGCCAAGTTCAAGGACGGTTCTGTAAGTGAGATAAATGCTTATTACAAATCAGAGGATGTAAACGCAGACATAGCATATGCAGGAAAAATAGTGTCCGAATACTCAGGTTCTGCAGTGCTTGATATTGTGTCAGACAAATATATTGTAAAAGCAGGATTTGAACCTGTCGGCTACAATTCAAAAAATGAAAAGCTTCACACAGGAGAACTGACATTTTTTGCAGCTGCTGAATCAACAGCTGACAATACAAAGGGCTATTATTTCAAAGCAGACGATTCGACTAAATATTCGTATGCTGATGCAGCAAAAATGCTGACCGGTTTTGAATGTGATGCAATAACAGCATATTACAGCAACGGAAGCGGAGAACCGACGACAGTAACGCCTTCGATAAAGAGATTTTTCAAATCAACTGCAAGGGTAGTCAGAAATTCAGACGGAACGTTTGGCGTTGAAGGTCTGTTCTCTCTCAAGGCAGACACACTTGAAACAAGTGCTGACTGGTATTCTGTACCCGAATATGACAGCAAAACAGGAAGAGGCTTTTATTTTACAGTGCCTTCTGCACCTGAAAAATATCTTTCATCCGAGGAAGCCTATAAACTTCTTGAGAGCGGTAAAAATGCTGAGCTTGATGTATATTACAAAGATGCTGAAAACAAGGATCCTGTCAAGGCGGGAACTGTAAAATCAGTATTTACCGATGCAGCAAGAGCTGTTAAGGAAAATGATGATAAAACTGCTGAAAACTACAAGGTACAGGGCGAATTTAAACTGAATATATATGATATTTCAGGAGAACTGACAGATGAGGACAATTCTCCGAAGTACTATGATGTACCGAAGTGGGATTCAAAAGAACAGGTCGGATATTACTACAATCCTGTATTCGGCGAAAGCCGTCTGACTGAAGCAGCTGCATTTGAATTAATAAATGACGGAAAAGAAAAGAAAATAGATATATGCGTAATAGCAGGAAAAGGCTGTGCTCAGAAGGAAGCAGGCAGTATAGAAACTGCATTTACGGAAAAAGCAAGACTGACAGTAAATACAAAGGACGGAGAAGTGACCGGTTACGGAGCAGAGGGCGAGTATGCCGTAACGGTGGTAAGCAAAGCAGGAACCGGTACGTCCGTAATAGATACTCTTGGTGAACGATATATTCCGGGAGAGTTCTCGACAGAGAAAACAGGATATTACTACAGTGACAGCAAGACGGAAAAGATGAACTGGACAGATGCACTTGCAGATCTTGAGAGTCTTGATGTTGATAAAGTAACAGTAATATATTATGATTCAGTTTCAGGAAGGACAGCCGAGGCCGGAACGATAGAGCTCGAATACTGCGAAAACGCAAAGCTTGTAAAGGGCGATGACTATAAGGTTGAGGCAGAATTCTGCACAGTCGGAAAGATAGGTTCAGAAAAGATTGAGGACTCAGAGGGTGAAAAGAAATATATTGATGTTGATCCTTATGATTCAACTACCGGAAAGGGCTACTATTTCGGAGACGAAGGAGCTCATCTGACAGAAGCTGCGGCTAAGGAAAAACTGTATAAGTTTGACCAGAAAACCATAGATGTATATTATTCTGACAACGGTAAAGATGATACCAAGGCAGGAACACTGAGCCGAGTATACGAAGACAAGGCTAAACTTGTTCTGGATGACGGACACTTTGTTGTGGACGGAGATTTCCATATAACCGGAAAAGCTGCAGACTCATCAGAAGAAATAAAAACGGAAAAGGAAACTGTAAGAGTTCCGAAATATACTGAAAAAAGCTCAGAGGGCTACTATTTTACAGCCGGAGGAAATGATAAGCTTGATGAAAAAGCGGCACTTGAAAAGTTAAAGAACTTTGAATGTGATGAAGTAAAGGTATTCTATAAGGATACAGATTCTGCGAATGCGACAGAACTTTCGGAAGAAATAAAGAGGATCTTTACAGGAAACGCACAGATAGTAGAAACAGAAGACGGAAAGTATGCAGTACAGGGCGAATTTGCGATAGGATTCGGAGACGAAAAGACAGCACCGTCATGGCTTGATGTACCTGCATACAGCGCTGCAAAGGATACAGGATATTACTTTACTTTGAGTAATGATGAAACA
>JAZUJY010000100.1:0-7762 GCA_045643005.1 Oscillospiraceae bacterium
CAATATCAGGTTTATTTTGTTGCCTGCCAACTACCGGCCCACAAGTCCGGCATTAATATCGGATTTTTATCGTGTCAGCCCACGTTAGTAACAAACTGTTATTCTATTATTATTATAACCTGTTTTTTTAATGTTGTCAAATATTTATACTTGCACCAAGAAAAATTATCCGATAGCACAGACATATACGTACTGTGCTAAAAGTTGGGATCTAATTTTTCTTCAGGCAACCGGATAATACTGTCTGAAGAACCAAATCTGCAAAAAAACAACCGGCAAGGTCAAATCTGATTTCCTGACCTTGCCGATTCTTTATTATGCGCATATGTTTTTGTATCTCTCACTCATCAGCATATCGTTCATGACCTTTTCAGGACTGATTTTTCCTGACTGGATCATTTCAAATACAGACGGAGAGCTACCTGATACAAGAGCTGCTCCTGTATCTTTTAATGTTACCGGAATTGTAGAGTTTCTGCTGTTTACATTCCAGAAAACAACTTCCGGCAGTTTGTAGCCTGCATATTCATACCTTTTTTTCATTTTTGAAAACAAAGGCATGCTGTTGCCGCCGGTTACGCAGCAATCAAACTCCATATCGGAAATGATATACAGACGTGAAGGGAGCTCGGATGAATCCATTTTGTTCTTTACTGCAGTCGTCAGTATAAGATCAAAAACTGCTTCAAGGTTAGTATTTGCCACTTCATTGAATGACGAACAGTATTTTACCTTTTCATAAATATCCCTGCCTTTGATCTCTACCAGTTTAGGACTTGACGAGAATGTTATGAAATGGTTTTTAAATGCACCTGTATTTTTTTCTGCAAAATACATACCGAGTGAAATTGCTGCATCGACAGGACGAACAGAACCTCTTCCCCAGTACATGGAACCTGAACCGTCAACAACAGCAAGTGCATTTTCTCCTGTACTGTCAGACGAATCTCCTATGATGCTTTTCCATGTAAGATCAAGTGTTCTTTTCTCATCATCTGAAAGACTCTGGGAAAGTACGCTTCTTATGATCTCATAAGGATAAAGAGTACCTGTGTTGATTTTTTCCTCTCCTTTTTCTACTTTTGACAAATATTCTTTATATCTCTCTTTGTCATTTCTCAAAAATGCTTTTCTGTATTTGAACATTGCTATTGAAGGCTGTTTTGAGTAGTCAAATGTGTAGTCTGTCGTTCTGAGTCTGTTTTCAATAATATCGATATATGCTCTGAGTTTCGAGAGCATATGGCGATATGTCTGTTCCGGCATTTTTAGCATCTTACATATCTTTTTTGCACGATTTACTGTCTCAGCTGAAGAAGCATTTACCGAAGGAAGCCATTTTGCCAGCAATGAGACCGGTCTTCCTGCATTCATCTCTTCATTATCGGTTTTTAACTGTTTCTCGATTTCTTTTATTGCATATGATGCACATTCTGTATCTACAAGCACTGTAAGATCATCATATCGTCCGAATTCTGCAATATACGGAATGTTTTTTGCCACTGATTCAGGATGAGTATCTGCAAGATAGGTCATTGCTGTTCTGAAAAATCTTCTCTCTCCAAGTCCGCCTCTTATATCTCTTGCAAAAAAGATGATCTTCATAGTCTTGTCTGGATCTTCTGCATAAGCTCTGTCTGTCATTTTTATGATTTCTTTTTCTGTAATATTTCTTGAAGCACCTGCCCTGAAAAACATATCAAGACAATCTGACAATGAAGAACGATATGTCAACGCACCATTTTCTGTAAGCGTCATATTTGTTGCTTTTTTTAACTTATCCAAAAACATTTTTTGTCATCCTTTCTTTTGTTCTGCTTTTTTATTCACGGTACATTTTTTTTACTGCTCTACCAGCTGAGCTACAGAAAAATTTCTTTTTCCGACAGGATTCGAACCTGTGACACGCATAATTAAATATTGCTGTATATACCGTCCTTTTTACAAGGCACATTTACTAATTGGAAGTTAGTGAGCAATTGCTGTCAGTGCCTTTTTCCCTTCACGATACATATTTTTTACCCGGTGTTTTATCTTAAACTACCAGCCGGACCATTCTGTCCGGATCTCCGGCACTGTGTCAAAAATAATTGTTTGCTGAATGTATCGTTCCTTCCGGAATGATTATAGTATACCATTTATCAAAATACTTATCATTAAAAAAAAGTTGCGAACTCGGGGTATCAGAAAACGGAATAATTTCTGAATTACAGATGATATTTTCCCGTTTCAATGTTATAATAAAATCATACAATAGAATATCCGACTGTAAAAAACTGAACTGATTAAAATAACAGATCAGTGTTCCTGCAAAGAAGGTGTTATCCAATGAGTGAATTTTCAGAACTTATCAAAAATTTTGACAAAACAAGAGACTATTTACGTGACTTTTTTATTTACGGATTTAAACTGAGAAATGATTATACAAAAAAGAGTGCCAGAACATATGATAACGAAAAAAGAAGGATAGAAAGCTGGCTTAGAAAATATTTCAGATCTTCAGCAGATCAGAAAGGAAAAAGGAACTCAATTTTTGTAAACAGCGGAAATATTCTGCAAAACCCTCTCTACAAAGCTTATTATTCCAAAAGTTTTACCGACAATGACATAAAGCTGCATTTTTTCATCACCGATCTTTTAAAAAGCAATCCTGACGGTCTGAACATAAGGGAAATAACGGAACTTCTGAGTTTGGAATACGATGAGATTTTTGAGGAACAGACTGTCAGAAACAAACTAAAGGAATATGTCGGAGAAGGCCTGTATACTTCTCAGAAAAAGGGTAAAACAGATTACTATTTTCTGTCATCTCCTTCCTGCAAAAGTCTTTTAAAAAAATATGAAGGCTTATGCGATGCAGTCATGTTCCATTCAAACAGCTCCGTTTTCGGTGTGATCGGATCATATATCCTGAGAGCAGCGGGAAAGAAAAACAAATACTTTATTCAAAAGCACAATTACATCGTTCACACACTCGAAGATGAAATACTGCTTGATATTTCCGGTTTGATCTCGGAAAAACACGCTGCAAGGATCACTACTTTCAGTTATAACAACCTTCCTGTAACGCATAATGCTGTATTTTTACAGATCAGGATCTCTTCGCAGACAGGAAGAAGATACGTTTCGGCATTTGATCCTTCTCGTAAAATATATAAGACTTACAGGCTTGACTATATCAGAAAAATTGAAGACAACGGACCTTTTGAAGAATTTGACAGCGTTTATGAATCATTTTTATCAAATGAAAAATATATTTACGGTGTGTCAATTTCTCCTGCAACAGACCGGGATAATATTTATCATATCAAAATGGTCATCGCTGCTGATGAAACTACGGAAAGCTTTATTTTTAAAAGAGCTGAACGTGAAAAACGAAACGGTACTGTCAGTAAAACCGGAAAAGATCTGATCACTTACTCAGGAGATTTCTACGATCCGGGAGAAATGATGACATGGGTAAAAACTTTTACCGGAAGGATCGTTGAATTTTCCTGTGAACAGCCTCAGACAGAGGAAAGACTAAAAAATGATATTTCTGAGCTTTATAAAATGTACCACAAATCAGGAGGAAACGATGAATGAATATTTTTTCTGAAATATACGGACAATACTATAAGATCGTAAACGACATTCTTTCTGACAAAAAATCAGACGAAAAGAAAATCAGAGCAAAAATTGAAAAAGACGGTTTCGGCGAATCACTGCTCTTTATTCCGGACAAGCTGATACCTGACAAAAACAATTATTCGCCATGGGGACTCCTGAAAAGAACCGAAGGATCAGGTTTTTCCTCCAAATTAATAAATAATCCGGAAAATCCTCTTACTCTGATAGAAAAGAAATGGCTTAAAGCAATACTAAACGATCCCAAAACAGGTTTGTTTCTGACCGTAGAAGATTCTGACGCACTAAAAGAAGAACTGAAAGACATAACACCGCTTTTTGATATAACCTCATTCAAATATTTTGACCAGTTTTCGGACGGTGATAATTATACAGATGAAAAGTATATCAGAAACTTTCAGACTGTTTTAGCAGGAATAAAAAATGACAAGCCTCTGTATATTGACTACACATCAGTAAAAAACAGCGCTTCAATAAAAAATGTTTTTTATCCTCTTAAACTTGAATATTCAGAAAAAAACGATAAATTCAGACTTATTTGCAGAATGATCCGAAACAATTCGTTATCCCAAAAATTTATTATCAATATTTCCACCATCAACGAAGTAATGATCTCAGATACTGTTCTCTCTGATGACATTAAACACAGGCAGTCAGATGACGCTGAACTATGCGAAGAACCTTTGAAGATAAGAGTTACAAACAAGCGAAACGGAATTGAACGCTTTATGGTCGAATTTGCCTCATATAAAAAGAAAAGCACTTATGATCCTGAAAAAAATGAATGTACGGTCAGTTTATGGTACGACCCAAAGGATAAAACGGAACTGCTCATAATGCTGCTGGGATTCGGCCCTGTCCTTGAAATACTGGGCCCTGATGATTTTCGTAAACTGGCCGCAGAAAGAATTGAAAAGCAATACAGACTTTTTTATTCTGAAGATCAGTAAAATCGAAACTACCCGTAAACGGGTCTGCTGTTTCACACACTCTTTATATTCTCAATGTACTGGTTCAGCTTAAAATAGAAAACTTTTTAAATTACGCAATTATGTGGCTACGAATATCTTTTGTGAGTCATGGTGAATAATTCAGGTTTAATTTAGTCATAATAAATACACATTCTGAAAATCATATTCAAATTTTATCAAAATGAAAAGAGCATTATCCAAGTTCTTAGAATAATGCTCTTGCCTTGCTTTATATTTTTGTGCTTGTTCAAAGCTCTGCTTTTAACAAGCAGAGGCGATTCGTAGAATCGCTTCCGTTCAGTCGGAGATTGTACTCCGACTGAGCGGAAAGATAGAACCCGCCGCCTGCAGCGGCGGGGGATATCCTCTGTGTTGTTATATCATAGTGAACCGGTATCTGTTCCGGAAGAAAATTATAAGCTGCTGCTGAAATTATAAATGATAAAGCTGCTGTTATACAAATTATTTTACTTTTCATTTTCATTACCTCCAAACTGTTTCATCCACATAATTATCTCATCAAAAACACTAGTATTAAGTTCATAATAAATAAAATTTTTTTCTTTATATTCCATTACCAGATCTGCTTTTTTCAGAAGTTTCAGATGATATGACAGTGCCGCAGGTGTTATGTCAAGTTCCTGCGCGATCTCACCGGCATTCATTCTACCCTTTTTCAGCATTGTCAGAATTTCACGTCTCTGAGGATCAGACAGAGCCTTAAATGTATCAGCAAATCCCATTAATTCACCTCATAATCTATTTAAAATTTTCTTTAAATAGATTATACAATATTTCTTATAAAAAAGCAAGAGCTATTTAAAATTTTTTTTAAACAGCTCTTTTTTACAATAAGATATCTTTGAATTGCATATAAATCTATTTCTCTGCTTCATATTCATTTTTAAGAACAGAATAAACTCTTCTTCCTTCATAATGATCTTTTCTCCAGAAAAAATCTCTAAATGTTCCTTCATATGTAAGTCCGCATTTTTCAATTACTCTTTGTGATGCTTCATTTTCCGTACGACAGTCGATCTCAATTCGATGAAAGCCGATTTCCTCAAAACCAAATCTGATAACAGCTTTTGTCATCTCGGTCGCATATCCCTTTCCCTGAAAATCCGGACCGATAACATATTCAATTTCACCCTGTCGGTTATCACTGTCAACCTTAAAAAATGCGATCTGTCCTATGCATTCGCCTGATATTTTTTCAATAACTGCCCAGCGGTAATAGTCCTCACGTGAATATGATACTATATACTTAGTGTCAAAAAGATTTCGCACATCTTCAGCAGCAGGATAATATGGTTCACCATAATCATACTGTGTCTTTTCATCTGCTATCCAGTTACGCAGCATTGAGTCAATATCTGAATACTCAAAACGCCGAAGAATCAGTCTGTCTGTATTAATTGTTTTTGTTCCGACATGTGTAAGCATAGTTTTTCCCCTCTTTAAGTATCTTAAATTGTACAGCTCTGTCGCATTCGTTTTTCACTATCCAATTTGATATTTTTAAAAGCTTTCATTTTAAGAAATACCATTTTCTGACATCTGCACGAACTAAAATCAGTCTTTTTAAAAAAAAGAAATAACGCAGATACTTCATTTAACGTATCTGCATCAACTGTGGTAATTCTCACATGTTATTCATATTTGTCAGATATTTTCTGATAACAATAAGCATTTCTTTTGCGTTTTCATACTGTACTTTGGCATCTTCCGCTGATACAATGTAAAAATCATCATAGTCACAGTTATTTCTTATCTGAAATGCATTCTGTAAATATTTTGAATACTTTTTTTCAAATATTCCGGACTTTAACTCAAAAATATCCAAATGAATCAATTCAGCACCTTCAGACTTCGCCTTCTCTTTTAGATAACATCTGTGATCCTGCATTCAGCTCTCTTTTTATGTGTCTCAAGATCAGCTTCTCTTGTAGGAATCGGTATGTGACTTTCCTTATCGGTAAGACTGAGCACAATATCAACTGATGTCTTAAGAGAAATATAGTTGCCTGCCGAAACAAAAACAGGCTTTACATTGTCCATAGTTCTGAGTACGCATCCGTATACTTCATCATTTATTACTATGTCGTTACTGCTGCCTCTTAGTTTGCCCGGTTCTGTGTAATCAGTATTTTCAATTTTATAATATGATTTGGCAACTCCTATTGATGGCTTTCCAATATCAAATGAAACCTGTGAAGCAATACCCATATGTCTTGGATGAAGATATCCGTTTCCATCAAACATATATACATCAGGTTCGTTTTCAAGAAGTTTTACTGTTTCAAGTATTAACGGGATCTCTCTGAACGAAAGAAAACCGGGAATATACTCACATGTGATCTTTCCTGAATATGATTTTCTCTCAATAACTTCATGTGTTTTATAATCAACAACAACAATACAGCATACTGCACATTCCTCGTTATTATTATTGTTCCAGTAAGCCAGATCAACGCCGGCAACAGTTGCTATACTGTCTTCTGAAATTTTATCTGTCAGATCAAGCTTATCTCTGAGTGAATTCTGTATTTCTATATATTTTTCTTCATTTTTCATTATATGACACCTTTTTTTTAATCTCTCTGTACAATGTTCTCAGCATTACATAAACATAAAAGTTATTCAAAGCTCTGTGTTGTTATAATTACTTTGATTTTCTGTTTGTATATAGATACAAATGAACATTTGGCATTCTTTTCACAAGTGGTTCAAGCTTTACCATCTGAGCTCCAAATGCTGCACCGTCAGCAATCACAAGAATATCCTTATCACGCTCAGCTTTAGCAAGCAAACCGTATATATTTGATTTTCCGTTTGCAGAAATACATTCAGTATTATTTTTCAAGGCAATATCTGAAAAAAAATCAAAACCTGAATTACTGTCTTCCGTAATCATAATCTCAGTCTTTACAGGATATTTTTCAGAACGACCAAATTCGTAAATATGATAAAACTGATGATAAACAGGAGCAAGTCCACCGTACTTTCCTGAACTTCTGATTCCGTATATCTCATCAACACTTAAAGGAAGAGTCTCAAGACTTTCTCTTGTGACAATAATATAATAATTATTACTGTACCTTATAGCTTCAGCAAACTCCTTTGTTTTTACAAACCTGTTTCCTTCATCAATGAACACAAGA
>JAZUJY010000101.1:0-30715 GCA_045643005.1 Oscillospiraceae bacterium
CATCCTGAGCCAGGATCAAACTCTTAATAAAAGTTTTATATTAAGCATTTCTGCTTGATATCTGTCCTGGTACTCTAAAATAGAATACTTAGCATTTTGCATATTTTTTACGTCTTATGCTTGACTTCTCAATAATTCATTGTGTCTCAAATGAATCTTCAAGGGTTTTATGTTTAGTGCATTGTTCAATTTTCAAGATACTTTTTTTACTCTTTTTCAGAGTGTTCCGCTTGCCGTGGAACTCTTTTATTATACCACACTTCTCAATCTTTGTCAAGAGTTTTTTTGAATTTTTCAAATCTTTCTAACGACTTATTGAAAACTGTTCTTCCAACCGACAGCTTTTATATTTTATCACACCACAAATCAAAAGTCAAGTCTTTTATTAAAAAAATTTTTCCCCTGTGTTTATCACAGGGGAAAAATTATAAAATCTTATTCTGCGTCAGACATTACCTTAACCATTACGGCCTTCTGCGCATGAAGTCTGTTTTCAGCTTCTTCAAATATTTCCTTTGCATGAGCTTCAAACACTTTGTTGGTGATCTCTTCTTCTCTGTGTGCAGGCAGACAGTGAAGAACCATTGCCTTTTCATTTGCACAGGCCATTACATCATCATTGATCTGATATCCGGCAAAAGCGATCTTTCTCTTTTCAGCTTCGCCTTCCTGTCCCATGGAAGCCCATACATCTGTAATCAGAACATCAGCGTTTTCTGCTGCTTTCAGCGGCTGATCGGTCATTGAAAATCTTCCGGTGCTCTCTGCATATTTGAGAACATCAGCAGCAGGCTGATAATCATTCGGACATGCGATCGATACGTTCATTCCAACTTTAAGGAAGCCTGTGATAAGTGAGTTGGCCATGTTGTTGCCGTCACCAATATAGCACATCTTCAATCCTTCAAATGAACCTTTGAATTCTCTTACAGTCATAAGATCTGCAAGAACCTGGCATGGATGACAATAGTCTGTAAGTCCGTTTATTATCGGGATCGAACCATATGCAGCAAGGTCTTCAACTTCCTTCTGTTCAAATGTTCTGATCATAATACAACTCAGATAACGTGAAAGAACACGTGCTGTATCCTGTACCGGCTCTCCTCTTCCAATCTGAAGATCGTTTGATGAAAGGAAAAGCGGATATCCGCCAAGCTGATACATTCCTGTTTCAAAAGATACACGAGTACGTGTTGACGCCTTCTGAAATATCATTCCGAGTGTCTTTCCTTTAAGAAGATGGTTATGCGGAATGTTGTTTTTAAGTTCATATTTGAGCTGATCAGCAAGATTAAGAATATCTATTATTTCTTCCTGACTAAGATCCATCATTTTTAATAAATGTTTCATTTCGATCACCTTTGCCGCATAGTCTGCAGCATCCTTTCCTAATTATTTTATTAAGCAAAAAGTTCTTCGAGAATTTTAAGTCCTGTATCTATTTCTTCAAAAGTAATTGTCAGAGGAGGCAGCAAACGTACTTTTTCTTTTGCTGTAAGAAGAAGCAGTCCTTTTTCAAGTGCTGCTTTAACAACATCAGCTGCTTTTTTCTCTTTAAGGGTTATTCCTATCATAAGTCCCATACCACTGACAGATTCGACGCCTTCCATTTTTGAAATTTTATCGAAAATGTATTCGCTCTTTTTCTTTACCTCATCAAGGAAGCCGTCAGAACATACTTTTTTAAGTACAGCATTTCCTCCTGCGCATGCGATCGGATTTCCTCCGAATGTTGAGCCGTGTGTTCCGGGTGTAAGAACTGCAGAACACTTAGGAAGAGCAAGACATGCTCCCATTGGAACTCCGCCTGCAATACCTTTGGCCAGTGTAGTAATATCCGGCTTTACGCCAAAGTTTTCTGATGCGAGAAATTCTCCGGTCCTTCCGACACCCGTCTGAACTTCATCAGCGATCATAAGAAGATCTTTTTCATCGCATATTTTACGGATAGCTTTGACAAAATCCTCATCAAGCTTCATTACTCCGCCTTCACCCTGAATAAATTCGATCATCACTGCACAAACTGACTTATCTTCTTCTATCATTTTAAGAAGAGCTTCTGTATCATTTGCCGGTGTGTGCTTAAATCCGCCTACAAACGGGAAAAAGTATTGATGAAAATGATCCTGACCCGTTGCAGAAAGCGTACAAAGAGTACGTCCGTGGAATGAATTCACAAGCGTAATGATGGTACTTCTTCCTTCACCGTATTTGTCAAAGCTGTATTTACGTGCAATCTTTATTGCACATTCATTTGCTTCAGCACCGCTGTTTCCGAAAAATACTTTGTCATAACCAGTCACTTCACAAAGCTTTGATGCAAATTCTGCCTGAACAGCTGTATAATAATAGTTTGACGTATGCTGAATACTTCTTACCTGACTGCACACCGCGTCAACCCATTCGCTGTCACAGTAACCAAGAGAATTTGTACCTATTCCGCTTCCGAAATCTATATACGTTTTACCGTTTTCATCTTTTGCGTTTCGGCCGTTTCCTGAATTCATTACTACATCGAAACGACCGTATGTATGCATAACATTGTCGTTAAACTTTTCTATTGTATTCATTTTTATCAAGGCCTTTCTTTATTTGAACTGGGTTCCTATTCCTTCATTTGAAAGAAGCTCTATAAGAATAGAATGAGGAACTCTTCCGTCTATGATACAGGTTTTCTTTACGCCTCTTCTTACTGCTTCTACGCAGCAGTCAATTTTAGGTATCATACCGCCTGAAATTATGCCCTGTCTCTTCATAAACGGAACATCGCTTACATTTACAGATGAAATCAAAGTTGAAGGATCGTCCTTGTCTTTTAAAAGCCCTGCAATATCTGTCATAAGTATAAGATTTTCCGCATTGAGCTCAGCTGCGATTCGGGATGCAGCAGTGTCTGCATTGATGTTCATCGTCTGTCCGTCAACAGTACTTCCAACAGTTGCAATTACAGGAACGTAGCCGTTATCAAGACAGTCGGTTATAGGTTTGGTATTTACAGAAACGATATCTCCTACAAATCCGAGATCTGCATCGGATTTAACTTTTTCAGCAACGAGCATCTGTCCGTCTATTCCGCACAAACCAATTGCATTTCCCTTGTTTGCTGTTAGAAGTGCAACAAGCTCTTTGTTTACTTTTCCGGCAAGTACCATCTTAACTACATCGATAGTCTCTCCGTCAGTATATCTTAAACCGTTAATGAATTTGCTTTCTATATTAAGCCTTTTGAGCATATCATTAATTTCAGGACCACCGCCGTGAACAAGAACAACTCTGACACCTACGAGTGAAAGAAGAACTATATCGCTCATAACTGCCTGTTTAAGATCATCATTTGTCATTGCGTTTCCGCCATATTTTACAACTATAGTTTTATTGTTGTATTTCTGGATATACGGAAGAGCATCTATAAGAACCTGAGAACGAATATTATTTGGGATCGTATCCAATATAAACACATCTTTTCTTTTAATATTATCGGTATGATAAAAAATCATTAAATTATTCAGAATAAATCTGAAATCTGTCAGCTTCTGTAATCGGCATTGATCTTTACATAATCATATGAAAGATCACAGCCCCATGCTGTTGCTGATTCAGTTCCTTCATTCATGTTGATTAAAATTGTAACAGCATCCTGTGAAAGGATCTCTGTTGCTTCTTTTTCATCAAAGCTTACCGGATTGCCTTTATCAAAAACCATCATTTTTCCGGCTTTGCTTTCAAAATAAAGCTGAACATCGTTCTGATCAAACTGGGCACCGGAATATCCCATAGCACAAAGAAAACGTCCAAAATTTGCATCATGTCCAAAAATCGCTGCTTTTGACAGACTTGAACCTACAACTGATCTTGCCATGATTTTAGCATCTTCCTTGGTTTTGGCATTTATGATCTTTGCTTCAAACAAAGCTGTTGCACCTTCACCGTCTCCTGCCATCTTCTTTGCAAGAAATTCACATATACTGAAAAGAGCATCCCTGAAAAGCTGATAGGATCCATCATTTTTATTGACAGGAGCGTTTTCTGCAAGACCGTTTGCAAGAATTACCAGAGTATCATTTGTTGACGTATCTCCGTCAACTGTGATCATATTAAATGTATCTTTTACAACATCAGAAAGTGCTTCCTGAAGGAGACTTTTTTCTATAACAGCATCTGTTGTAACATATGCAAGCATTGTACACATATTTGGATGGATCATTCCTGAACCCTTGCACATTGCACCGATTTTTACTGTTTTTCCTGCTATTTCAAACTGAACAGCAGTTTCTTTATTAATTGTATCTGTTGTCATAATCGCTTTTGATGCAGCAGTTCCTGCCTCTATGCCGTATGCTTTTTTTGACATGAGTTCCTTTGTGCCTGCTGCAATTTTATCAGCATCTATCTGCATTCCGATTACACCGGTTGAGCCAACAAGAACACATTCCGGTTCATCGCCGGTAATATCTGCAACAGCTTTACCTGTTATTTTACATATTTCCAAACCCTGTTTTCCGGTACATGCATTGGCAATTCCTGAATTTATGACAACGGCTCTTACCTTTTTATCGGAATCTGTCACTGCTTTATCCCATAATACCGGAGCTGCTTTAACAACATTACTTGTGTAAACACCGGCTGCTGTACACGGTACGTCACTATAAACAAGTGCCATATCAGTACGGCCCTGATATTTTATTCCTGCTGCGGTTGAAGCAGCCTGAAAGCCCTTCGGTGCTGTTACACCACCATCTATTTTAATTATTTTTGACATTTTTTATACCTTCTTTATTAAATTCAAAGCTCTGTGTTGTTATAAATTAAGACCTGTAGTCTCATCTATTCCCATCATGATATTCAGGCACTGAACTGCAGCTCCTGAAGCACCTTTTCCAAGATTATCAAGTCTGGAACAAAGAAGAACCTGCTCATCATTTCCAAATACAAATATCTGCATTCTGTCATGATTGCTGAGCGTATTTGATGCAAGGAATCCGTCAGGAAGAACACCTTCACCGCCCAATGGCATAACATTTACCATCTTCTGACCATCATAATGCTTAAGAAGTGCTTCATATATATCATTTATACCGCATTTTTTCTGAAGAAGTCTTGTCTGAACCGGAACTGATACTACCATTCCGCTGTAATAATCACATACTATCGGATTAAACATCGGCTTAACAGAAAGACCTGATATCTTCTGCATTTCCGGAAGATGTTTATGTGCCATGGTTAGAGCATACTGTCTGGGACTGTTAAATTCTGAAGGCTTTTCGCTTCCTTCATAAACTGCGATAGCCTTTTTTCCTGCTCCGCTGTAGCCTGATGTAGCATATGCAAAAACCGGGAAGTCGCTCTGCATAATACCTGCACTTACAAGAGGGCTTACAAGAGAAACGAAACCACTCGCATAGCATCCCGGAACAGCAAGTCTGTTCGTAGTTCTTATCTTTTCTCGCTGATTTTCTGAAAGTTCAGGAAATCCATATACCCAGTTGTCATTTGTTCTGTGCGCTGTTGAGGCATCAAGGATCCTGACATGATCGTTTTCAATAAGGGAAACTGCTTCAATTGATGCAGCATCCGGAAGGCAGAGAAATGTAAAATCAGATGCATTTATAAGTTTCTTTCGTTCTGAAAGATCTTTTCTCTTGTCTTCATCTATTTTAAGAAGTTCTATATCATTTCTTCCGCTGAATCTTTCAATTATACGAAGTCCTGTTGTTCCTTCCTGTCCGTCAATATATACTTTAACTGCCAATCTTATCTCACCCTTCGTCTTTTTTCATATTTTTAACGACACTGACCGTAACCGTCACTAAAAACACAATTATCAGCCAGCCTTTCAGCACTGCTGCCGAATTTTCAAATTTTAAAATAATAATAAGAATCGTCCCTAAAAGCCAGATAAATACACCGATCAGACTTGTAAGAAAAATCGATTTGAAATTTTTTTTGGTCATTTGTTTAATTCCTCATCCAGTGACTTTCTGGTTTTGGCTATCTGGACCTTTACAGCTTCAGGAGCCGGACCGCCCTCGGAACGTCTCTGATTTACACATGTATTGAGATCAATTGCAGTATAAATATCTTTATCAAAAAGATCTGTATATTCTTTATAAACATTCAGATCAAGAGTTTCAAGAGTTACTCCTTTTTCTATACATACCGCTACAAGAGTACCTGTGATCTTATAAGCATCTCTGAAAGGCATACCCTTCTTTACAAGATAGTCTGCACAGTCTGTTGCGTTGATGAAACCTCTTGCAGCTGCATTTCGCATATTTTCCTTGTTGAGCTTCATGGTTCTGATCATCGGAGTAAATGTTTTTAAACAGAGCTTTACATTGTCAACTGCATCGAATATTGCCTCTTTGTCTTCCTGCATATCTTTATTATAAGCAAGCGGAAGTCCCTTCATCATAGACAAAAGTGTTACAAGATCACCTGTCACTCTTCCTGTCTTTCCTCTGATAAGTTCAGTAATATCAGGATTCTTCTTCTGAGGCATTATCGATGAACCTGTTGCATATGCATCATCAAGATCGATAAATTTAAATTCCCATGAACACCACATAATTATTTCTTCAGAAAACCTTGAAAGATGTGTCATAAGAAGTGAAAGTGCAGATGCAAGCTCTACACACGAGTCTCTGTCAGCAACTCCGTCAAGGCTGTTCACCATCGGTGCCGTAAAACCGAGAAGTGATGAAGTAATATTTCGGTCTATCGGATAAGTTGTTCCTGCCAGAGCACAGCTTCCGAGAGGATTAAAGTTCATTCTTGCTCTTGTATCATCAAGACGTGCCATATCTCTTAAAAGCATCTGAGCATATGCCATAAGATGATGGGCAAATGTGATTGGTTGTGCTCTCTGGAGATGAGTGTATCCCGGCATTACAGTATCAAGATTGTCATCGGCCATGTCACAAAGCGTTTTTACAAGATCAGCAGTAAGGCTCTTTATTTCAGCTATTTCATCTCTGAGATAAAGTCTGATATCCAGGGCAACCTGATCATTTCTGGAACGTGATGTGTGAAGTCTTTTGCCGACATCTCCGTATCTCTTTGTAAGTTCAGCTTCAATAAACATGTGGATATCTTCAGCTGTCATATCAAGCTCAAGCTTTCCTGATTCAATATCATCAAGGATCTCTTTCAGACCTTTTCTTATATTTTCACTGTCTTCCATTGAAATAATTCCACATCTTCCGAGCATTTCGGCATGTGCCATACTTCCCTGGATATCATGTTTATACATTCTTCCGTCAAAAGCTATTGAAGAGTTGAAAGCATTTACTGTTTCATCTTCTTCTTTTGAAAACCTTCCGGCCCACATTTTTGCCATTTGTATATTTACACACCTTTCATGATAAAAGTTCAGCCTTGATCCTTTTTACACCTTTCCGGCTCAAAGAATCATATGTAATTAATAAAATGCATTTTTTATGCACCTTGTTATTCATACTCAACCGAGCTTTTCAATATCTATCTTCTTTTCCTTTACAGCTTTTACAAGTACACTTATATCTATTCCGTCAATTTTAAGGCCGTCAATTTCACACTCATTTATTTCAACATCTTTAAGATTGCATTCTGTGAACTTTGTATTTGGAAGTGTGATCTTTTCAAAATTTGCACCTATCATATCTGAAAAATGGAATTTTGTATCATCAAGACATACTTCATCAAAAACTGCTTCCTTAAAATTCATTCCTTTAAATGAAGCTCTGCTGATATTTAAAGCACTGAATTTTGCTCTTTCCATGTTTACGTTCTCTATAACAGCATTGGCAAAACTTGCATCATTGATAGTGCTGTTATCAAGATAAGCATTGTCAAACGCACAGCAGTTCAGATCAACATCATTAAATACTGCACATTCCATATTTGCCTTTTTGAACACAACCGTTGAAAGATTAACATCACTGAATTCTGCTCTTTCCAGATTTACTGTACTGAATTCGGAATCAGGAATACTGTCCTCAGTTATTCGCAGTTTTTCACCCACAACGTGTTCATATGTCTTAATCTCATTCACAAAAATACCTCCCCTAAAACGATCGGACTAACATAAAAACTGAATAAATAACAAAAGAGCGGACGCGGTGCCCGCCCCTTTATATTTTTTTGTCTTCAAAGCTTACTTGTTTTTACGCTTTGCTTCAAGCTGTGCTCTGACTTTTATCGGAAGTCCGAAGAGATTGATAAATCCTGCACTGTCCTTCTGATCATAAACGTCATCTTCATCAAATGTAGCAACTTCTTCATCATAAAGTGTATATGGTGAAGTAACACCTGCATTGATGATATTTCCTTTGTAAAGCTTGAGCTTAACATCACCTGTAACAGTTTTCTGTGTTTCAGTAACAAAAGCAGAAAGAGCTTCTCTGAGTGGGGTATACCACTGACCATTATATACGATATCAGCAAATTTGATGCCGATATACTGTTTCATTCTTGCAGTTTCCTTGTCAATGCATATTGTTTCAAGAACTTCATGAGCATGATAAAGAATTGCTCCGCCAGGTGTTTCATAAACGCCTCTTGATTTCATACCAACAAGTCTGTTTTCAACAAGATCGGCAAGTCCTATGCCGTTTGCTCCGCCAAGTTCATTGAGCTTCTTGATAAGTTCAACTCCACCCATCTTCTTTCCGTCAAGAGCAACAGGAATACCCTTGTCAAAAGAAATAGTTACATAAGTAGGCTTGTCAGGAGCCATTTCAGGTGAAACGCCCATTTCAAGGAATCCGGGCTTATTATACTGTGGCTCATTTGCAGGATCTTCAAGATCAAGACCTTCATGTGAAAGGTGCCAGAGATTCTTGTCCTTGGAATAATTAGTTTCACGATTGATCTTCAGCGGAATGTTATGAGCTTCAGCATAATCAATTTCTTCGTCTCTTGATTTGATATCCCATATTCTCCAAGGAGCGATGATCTTCATCTGTGGAGCAAAAGCTGTGATAGCAAGTTCGAAACGAACCTGATCGTTTCCTTTTCCTGTACATCCGTGACAAATTGCGTCAGCGCCTTCTTTTATAGCAATTTCAGCGATTCTCTTTGCAATGATAGGTCTTGCAAATGATGTACCGAGCATATATCTGTTTTCATATATTGCACCTGCCTGAACGGTCGGGAAAACATAGTCGTTTACAAACTCATCCTTAAGATCTTCAATATAAAGCTTGGATGCACCTGTTTTTATAGCTTTTTCTTCAAGTCCGTCAAGCTCTGTGCCCTGTCCGACGTCACCGGAAACTGCAATAACTTCACAGTTATTGAAATTTTCCTTGAGCCACGGAATGATAATTGAAGTATCAAGTCCGCCTGAGTATGCAAGTACTACCTTTTTAATATCATCTGCCATAGTAATAAACCTCCATAAGTTCAGAAAACACTTGTCTGAAATAATTATTTTTTTAGTATATTTTTATTATACTTATTATTGTTAAAAAGTCAATAGAACGTGTATATTTATTCATTTTAAAGCAAATATTCATGGAACAAATGAATATTCGAAGTCATACATCTCTATTTTTTCTGTATACAGCCACCATTTCGGAAATATACATTTTATGCAGCGGATCATTTTCATAATATTTCAGCTGCTCTTTATCATTAAAACATGTTTTATCAAGATCCTGTGAATACATTTTTCTGCATACGATAACCATATCTGCTTCTTCAAAAGCCATGACACCGTCGATCATAACGGGAGTAAGACCGGTCTCTCTGATTTTGTCACAATCTCTGCCTGAGTGAGAACCACAGAAAGAAAGTGCCGGCTTATATTTTTCATCAAAAAAAGAAACAGAAAAAAATTCATTGTTTTCCATATATCCAAAAGTATGTCTGTTAGGTCTTACAGCACATGTAAATGCATGTTTTCCCCACATTTCTCCGACTGCACCCCATGATGCTGTCATGGTATTAAAATCCGAACTGTCTCCGGATGTGATCAGATACCAGCCTTCACTGATCATTTTTACAGGATTTACAACAAAATCAGATATATCAGTCTTTATAAAATTCATAATCAATTTCCTTTCTCTATTGTTTTTTTCTTAGTGTTTTCATTGGAAAAATGATCTGCCAGCGAAATCAAAAAAATCAGCAATGTATGAACGGCAGTCGGGAAATGCCTTAATGCATAGACATCAGAAAGCGGTATTAATTCACTGTTTGTCACTCCTGACGCGTCAACAACGAGGATCAGTTTTATCACTGCAGAAAATAAGATCACTGTCCCGGCTAACTCTATAATCACTGCGGGAATACTTTTTTTTGAAACACATAAAATCGTCGAAATGATCATCAATACAGAAGACATTAACATAAAAGAACCAAGTTTCAGAAACATATCGTGATCCGACGGATTCAAAAAACCGGCTGAAGAATTTTCTTCTGAATTGAAAATAAGTGCAGCAGCTGCCGTAGAATTTAAAAGCAAAGGAAAAAGCAGCGTGGCTGCCAGCAAAATAATAATAAGCAGTACTCTGATCACCTTTTTAATACTAATCACTTCATTTCAAAAATCAATAAAAATACGGATCAGAACAAACTATTACCGTTCCGATCCGATACTATCAACTATTTTTTCTAAGGATAAAGCTTTATGATTACTTGTCTTCGCTAAAACCGCTGGTAACAAGATCAACAAGAGCTTCAACTGCAACCTGTTCATCAGAACCATCAGCTATGATCTTGATAGATGTTCCGCCGACAATACCAAGAGAAAGAATACCTAAAAGGCTCTTTGCATTTACTCGTCTTTCTTCCTTTTCGATCCAAATGGAAGCTTTGAATTCGTTAGCCTTCTGAATAAAAAATGTTGCCGGTCTTGCATGAAGTCCTACCTGATTCTGTACCAATACTTCTTTTACAAACATAACAAAACTCTCCTTGTCAAAATATTAAATAATCTGAATAATACCTGCTTAAAGAGAATGCAGGAATAATATGACAAACAAACATTCGTATAACGTCTGTTCTTTTACCTTATTGTACCCCAAATATCAGTATACTATACTAAAACAACAAAATTATTAATCTATTCATAATTATACAGTGTAATATTAATATAGTCAACGCATTTTTTATGATATGTTGGCATTTTATTTGAAATTTCTATGTATTTGTTATGCTTAAAATATTTCCACCAATGGTTTTTGGTAATATTACCGAAATTTTATTAAACAGTACCAACATTCAACAGAAGTTTATATTCAAAATTACTTTTCATCAGAATTGTTTTTTGATTTCATAAAATTTTCATACATATCCGGTCTGCATTCTTTTGTAACTCTGATGCTCTCACTCATACGATATTCTTCAATCTTTTTATGATGTCCCGATAAAAGAACTTCAGGAACTTTCATGCCATGCCATTCTTCCGGTCTTGTGTACTGAGGATATTCAAGAAGTCCGTTAAAATGACTCTCGTCTTTATAGCAGGCTTCATCTGAAAGAACTCCGTCACACATTCTGGATACCGCATCAGCCACCACTACAGCAGGCAGCTCTCCGCCCGTAAGCACATAATCACCAATTGAAATTTCCTCGTCAACTATCAGGTCAAGTATTCTCTGATCAACACCTTCATAATGACCGCATATGATAAGAATATTTTTATATGTCAGCAATTCCGCAGCCTTTGACTGAGTAAACACTTTGCCCTTTGGTGACATATATATCGTATGAGGTTTTTCACCAAGCTCATCACATACTGCACAATAACAATTATATATAGGATCGGCCTGCATGACCATACCCATGCCGCCGCCATAAGGAATATCATCAACTCTTCTGTGCTTGTCATTTGTATAATCACGAATATTCCTGCAGGAAATGTCAATACATCCTTTTTTTCTTGCTCTTCCTATGATACTTTCTGAAAGAACTGTTTCACACATCTCCGGAAACAGTGTTGCTATCTCAATCCTCATCATCAAACAGTCCCTTCAAAGGTGTGATCAGCATAATTCCTTTATCAATATCCGTGCTGAATATCACATCCGGAATAGCAGGGATCAGCACTTCTTTTTCACCTTGTTTTATGGTGTATACATCATTTGCACCTGTCTGGAACACATCGGAAACCGTACCATATTCTACGCCTGAGTCCTTATCAATTGCCTTTATCCCGATAAGATCCTGAATAAAATATGTATTTTCGTCCAGTTCTATATCGTCTCTGGAGATATAAAGCGTTTTTTCTCTTAATTTCTGAGCTTCTTCAACTGTATCTATTCCTTTGAATTTTGCAATAACCATATTTTTAAATACTCTTGAATGCTCAACCTCCAGCTCTTTGTCACCGTTCCTGTCGAGATAAAGATAATCAAAATCACAAATAAAATCAGGACTGTCACTCCATGGCATTATTTTCACTTCACCCCTGAGTCCGTGTACTGATGTGATTTTTCCGGTTTCCAAAAACTTCTTCTGCATGATTCCTCCAACTTTACTTTCAAAAAAACTGTCAGAATAAATCATTCATAACATCGAACAACTTATCTGACAGCATTGTTTTCTTATTTTTACTCAAATTATAAAATCTTGAATACAAAATTATTCAATTTCAAGAAGAACTTTAGAGTTATTTCTTGCAGCACCTGCACGCATAACTGTACGAATAGCCTTAGCTATCCGGCCCTGTTTTCCGATAACTCTGCCCATGTCACCCTGTGCAACATGAAGATGATATACTGTGATTCCTTCCTCGTTTGGAAGATCTTCAGTAATTGTAATTGATTTTTTGTCTTCAACAAGTCCTTCAACAATAGCAAAAAGTAATTCTTTCATATCTCATAAGCCTCCAATAATATAATATACTATCATTTAGAAAAATCCCCGCATTTTAATGCGGAGGAAAACATCTTTATTTGATACAGACAAAATGTCTGTATCTCGTAAAGATAATAAATTACTGTGCGTTTTTAAGAAGCTTCTTAACTGTCTCTGTAGGCTGTGCACCATTCTTAACCCACTTGTCAGCTTTTTCAGTATCAACTTTAATCACGCTTGGTGTTTGTGTTGGATCGTAGTAACCTATCTCTTCGATAAATCTTCCGTCTCTCGGATATCTTGAATCAGCTACAACTATACGATAAAAAGGAGCTTTTTTAGCACCCATTCTCTTTAATCTGATCTTTACTGCCATTACTTGTTTCACCTCCGTAACAAAACTGGTTTAATATATTAATGCTAAAGCAAAAATATCATTATTTTTTAGGCTTAGGCATACCCGGAATACCCGGCAGACCGCCCTGATCTGAAGGCATATTGTCAAAATTCATTCCTGCAATTCTTTTTTTCATTCGTCTTGCAGACAATCCGCCTTTTCCGCCCTTTCTTCCGAAACCTCCGAGTTCTTTCATAAGCTTCTGCATCTGATCGAACTGTTTGAGAAGTCTGTTTACGTCCTCAACCTTGGTTCCGCTTCCGGCAGCAATACGTTTTTTTCTTGAAGGATTTACAATTGATGGTTTTGCTCTTTCTTCAAGAGTCATGGATGTTATTATCGCATCCACACGATAAAACTGCTTTTCATCTATATCTATATCCTTGACCTTATCGCCAACACCCGGAAGCATTGCCATAAGGCTTTTTATAGAACCCATTTTTTTGATCTGCATAAGATAATTTCTAAGATCGTCCATATCAAATGTATTATCCTGAAATTTCTTTGCAAGTTTTTCTGTATCCTTAATATCTACTGCACTTTCAGCTTTTTCAATAAGAGTAAGTACATCACCCATTCCAAGGATCCTTGATGCCATTCGTTCCGGATGGAACTGTTCAAAATCATCAAGTTTTTCGCCCATTCCAACAAATTTGATCGGCTTTCCTGTTACTGAAAGAACGGACAGAGCAGCACCGCCTCTGGTATCTGAATCAAGTTTTGACATAAGAACACTGTCTATTCCGAGTGCATCATCAAAAGCCTTTGCAACATTGACAGCATCCTGACCTGTCATGGCATCAACTACCAGCATGATCTCACTTGGCGAAGTTTCCTTCTTTATATTCTTAAGTTCATCCATGAGTTCTGTATCCACATGAAGTCTTCCTGCAGTATCCAGAATAACGATATCATGACCATAATCCTTGGCATATTTGATTGATTCTTTTGCGATTTTTACAGGATCGATCTGACCCATTTCAAAAACCTTAACTTCTGCCTTTTCACCAACGACCTGAAGCTGATTAATAGCAGCCGGTCTGTAAACGTCACAAGCTACAAGAAGAGGTCTGTTTCCCTGATTTTTGAAATATCTCGCAAGTTTGGCTGAATGTGTCGTTTTTCCTGAACCCTGAAGACCGCACATCATAATAATGCATGGCGGTTTTGAAGGCATATTGATTTTGGCATTTGAATTTCCCATAAGATTGCAAAGTTCTTCATTTACTATCTTAACGACCATCTGAGCCGGAGTAAGACTCTTCAGAACATCTTCTCCAACTGCTCTTTCTGAAACCTTTGCAACAAATTCTTTAACAACTTTATAACTAACGTCTGCCTCCAGAAGTGCCAGACGTACTTCTCTCATAGCTTCTTTAACATCAGCCTCGCTGAGTTTTCCGCGTGATTTTAAGCGTTTGAATACATTATTCAGTTTGTCTGATAATCCTTCGAATGCCATAAAACACCCTCCTTTTTTCCTATTCCATAAGGTTTTCGATCATACTTATATTTTTCCTGATCTCCGATGCATATTTTGAAATCATATCCTTGGAATATATATTTTTACGGTTATTATATTCTATTTTTTCTGCATACTGATCTATATTTTTCAAAGATTCGCGAAAAGCGTTCATCTTTTTAACAAATCCGACTTTTTCTTCAAAATCATCCAGATACTGCTCAGCATGCCTTATCGCATCATGTACTCCCTGTCGTGTAATGTTTTCGTTTTCTGCTATCTCCGAAAGAGAAAGATCCTCATAATAATAGAGCTGCATGATATCTCTTTGCTTTTCCGTTAGAAGAGAACCATAACATTCAAGAAGCATTGCATAATTCAAGTCCTTAGCCATACATCTGCCTCCTGTTGCCGCTTGTTGTAAAGCCATAAACCTTTACAATTATACTTCTTTTTTCATTCCTTGTCAAGAGCTATTTTAAAAAAATAAAAGGAAGCAGCCCTCATCTTTGCAGATGAGGGCCACCTCCCAAGGAAATATGAGAAAAACACTTTAAGTGAAAATTTCTTTATCTGAATGATGTTATCTGTTTGCAGATAAACATTTTAAGCTTTGCAATATCAGCTATGTCGATTATTCCATCTTCCTGACAATCGCATCTCTTAACTTCTTCTTCTGTGAGCTCTTTTTTGTTCATTGTGTATATCTGAAGTAAACTCAGATCCGTCAGATCAACTTCGCCATCATTGTTTACATCACCTATTACATAATCAACTTCTTCCGGCTCTTCAGTTTCTATCTGAATCAGATTTTCATTCTCTGTTTTGCTATTTATTTCTTCATTAACTGTACTTTCTGATGCAGCCTTTACAACTACTGCATAATCTGTTTCTTCATCAATGGCTATTTCAACTGTTCCGTCATCTGAAGCCTGTTCCTCTGAGATCAGATTAAGTTCAGATGTCTTTTTGTCATATGAAAAGATCTCAACTGTCTTTGCTGCATATTCAGAACCAAGCTTATATGTTACTGTTGCAGGGATCTGGGGACTCTCTCTGAGATTTATCTCGCTGAAATCATCTGTTCCAGTTCTCTCATCAATAACTTCCCAAGGTATATTGTTCTGATCTTTTTTGACTGTCAGATCAAATCCTTTATCTTCTTTTCTGACATTTTCACCGTTGATATTCCATGCATATTCTTCAAATTCAAAAGAAACATTTATTTTTCTTCCTGCCATTGCACTTACTGCTTCTGTAGGAAGCAATGTCTCAGCTTCTTCAGAATAATCATATTTTCCGGACTCTCCGTCCTTCAGATTATTAATAAATGAAAGAACATTGTTTATATAAGAATAGTTCTTAAGATTCAGTTCCTTGATCTTGTATAAGTAACCGGTATCTGAAGGAGTTTTTTTAATAACTGCATAAAGAATATTATCTTCCAAAACCATTCCATACACATAACCTTCAGGTTTGTCGTCCATTTTCATAGGATTTACATACTGTACGCTCTGTTTCCAGGAACCATCAAGTCTCATTGAGAAGATAAGATCCGGTGTGTTATAGTACACTGTATCACCGGAAACGATCATGCTCATATATGATCCTATCCAGTATGAAGTATCATCCCCGTATGTTTTCCAATGACCGTCAAACAGACAAACATCCGTTGAAACTGTATTTGTCTGAGGATCGTAATTTGAATATGTACCCGTATTATCAATGTAATACCATTTTCCGTTATACATGAATATTTCTGATGTAACATTCGCCCAGAACATGTCATCGTATCCGGTATCTGTAGCTTCAATTCCTTTGGAATTCCAGTTATAATGTACTTCGCCTCTGGTTCTCGCAGTTTCATCACTCATCATGAAATATGTATGCTTAACTCTTCCTTCGTAATCAGGAACAGGATCATCCCATGTAACATCAACATGATACCAGTTGTCATCAATTTTGACCATATTCCATGCATGATTCATATCATCACTCGAAACCATTATAGATTCAACACCTGCACGTCTGAGAAGATCATTGTACGCCTGCGCATATCCCTGACATACGCCTGCATTCCTGCAAAGAATATCATATGAGGTGATCCCTTCACTGTCAGGATTCATCTGATGACCTAAATCATATTTCGTATGAAGAACAAGATAATCGTGAAGTTTCAAGGCTTTTTCCATATCAGTCATATCATCTGAGATACAGCTTTCAATTATTTCATCTGCCTTTGCGTTGTATTCACTTATCATTTGTTTAGCGTCTTCAATTGTATTTTTATACTGGATCTTGACCTTGGTAAGCTTTGATTCACCATTTCCGAATTTTGTTGCAGTCATCGATATTTTGTCATGTTCAAAGAAATACATGTCGGGATCGATAATAACATCATTAATGGTATCACTGACTATATCCACGCCTTCATCCGTATTGTAACCAAACTGTGAAATATTTATTTCTGTATTATACCCGCAAATTCCTTCCTTAATCACATCATATAATGATTTGTCAGCATTTTCTTCCGCAAATGCTCCTGTTGCCGGTGAAAAATATCCAACTGCTATTACAGCTGATAATATTCCGGACATCATTTTGTTAATATTTTTTTTCATACTTGTCGCCTCCCTGCTGTATCAGGAAATGTTTCCCTGCTCCAAAACAATATAGATAAAAAAACTAAAAGGCTGATATCGGGGATATCAGCCTTTATTTCCAACCGTAAACGACCACTAAAAATTGGTTCGCTTATAATTGTGCAACTGGCTGTCATACCATATTTGGTTTAGACCCTAAGCTTTGCGTCCTTGTCTTTCAACAAGTTTGCCCAATATTTAATTCAATACTATTATGTCCTTGAGTAGTACAACAAAAGAGTAAGACGTTGTTAAATAATTTACTGAAATACTGGTAGTATGAAGAGTTAATCTGTATCTGTTGTTTAGGTTAGAAGTTTTAGAAAATAAAAAGAGAAAACTGTTCTTTCAAACGTTTTTCGCTCTGTTTATCTTTCTGTATTTAGTATATCATAAATAAAGTTTTTTGTCAATAGTAAATAGTTTATATATTTAAATTAAGAACAAATTTATTATTTTGCATAATATAAGCCACTTTTTAATAGCTATAGTGTATATAAAAAAAGAGAAAACAGAATATTTTATTCAAATATTTTTAATTAATATAGTAAAAGTATTGAATTTTTATGCTAATTCGTGTATAATGTTTATATATATCACTGATTTTGAGTAACCGATGCTATGCTCAATTTATCAATTTACACAATTTTGTGTTCATTTTATACTTTATTACAATAATCACTTCGTCGGAGAATGGAGAAAGAAATGAAAAAACTGTCCAGGGAATTTATCAAGCATGAGCTTATTAAAAAGCTGAGCGCCGATTATAATGTATCACCGGATGATGCCTCGGATACTCAGGTATACAATGCTCTCTCCTCTATTATAATGGATCATCTCAATGAGAAACGGAATGCTTTTAACAATAAGATCAACTCGCAGGGAAGAAAACAGATATACTATCTTTCTATGGAGTTCCTTATGGGAAGATCTCTTAAAACAAGTCTTTACAATCTCGAAATACAGGATGATGTACGGAACGTTTTAAAAGAATACGATATCAATCTTGAAAAGATCTATGAAAATGAGCCTGATGCCGGACTTGGAAACGGAGGTCTCGGACGGTTGGCTGCATGTTATCTTGACGCCATGGCAACACAGTGTATTCCTGCAATGGGATACTCCATCTGTTATGAATACGGAATATTCAAACAGAAAATAGAAGAAGGCTGGCAGACGGAGCTTCCTGACAACTGGCTGCCGGGCGGTGAAGTCTGGCTTGATCCCAAACCTGAACGTGCAGTAGAGGTTCATTTCGAAGGAGAACTTCACGAATACTGGGACAGCCAGTACCATCACATATCATATCAGAATTACAACACCGTTCTTGCCATACCATATGATATGTATGTTTCCGGATACAACAGCGAGGGTGTATCCGTTCTGAGACTATGGTCAGCCAAATCTCCGAGCTTCGACATGGCCATGTTCAATCAGGGCGACTATGCAAAAGCATTAAGTCAGAACAGCATTGCCATGGCTATCTCAAAAGTTCTGTATCCTAACGACAACCATCTTGAAGGAAAATCTCTCCGTCTTCGCCAGCAGTACTTTCTGTGTGCGGCATCAGTAGGAGATATCGTTACAAATCATATGTCCGTTTACGGAACTCTTGAAAACCTTCATGAAAAGGTCGCAATTCATATCAACGATACACATCCGACACTTGCGATACCTGAATTAATGAGGATCCTTCTCGATGACTGCGGTTATTCATGGGATAAAGCATGGCATATCGTAAAAAATACTTTTGCCTATACAAATCACACTGTAATGGCAGAAGCACTTGAAAAATGGGATCTGAATCTGCTCAAGAGCGTCGTTCCGAGAATTTTCTCAATAATCGTTGAGATCAACAACAGATACTGCAAAAAGCTTTCACAGCTCAGTGAGAACGACTATGAAAAGACAAACAGAATGTCCATCGTAAAAAATAACCACGTCCATATGGCAACACTTTGCGTTGCAGCATCACACAGTGTAAACGGTGTTTCAAAGCTTCACTCAGAAATAATCAAGAAAGACGTATTTAACGACGAACATGAATATTTCCCATTAAAATTCAAAAATGTCACTAACGGAATAGCATACAGAAGATGGCTCTATCAGTCAAATCCCGGACTTACCAATCTGTTAAGTGAAAAAATCGGAAACAAATTTCTCAAGGATGCAGATGAACTGAAAAAATTCAGCGTGTTTGAAAATGACAAGGGCGTACTCAATGAACTTGCAAAAATCAAACGTGAAAACAAAGAAAACTTCTTAAAATATGCCAAAAGCTATTGTAACCTCGACTTTGAAATTGATCCTGACAGTGTTTTCGATGTTCAGGTCAAGAGACTGCACGAATATAAAAGACAGCATCTGAATGCACTCAATATACTCGCAGATTATAACTATCTGCTTGAACATCCTAATGCTGACTTTACACCGAAAACATATATTTTTGCAGCCAAAGCCGCTCCGGGTTATTATCTTGCAAAACAGATCATAAAAATGATATGGAGCATCTCTCAGGAAATCAGAAAGAATCCTAAGATCTCAAAGAAACTGAATGTATTTTTCCTGGAGGACTATAAAGTTACTCTTTCAGAACTTCTGATGCCTGCAAGTGATATATCAGAACAGATATCTCTTGCCGGAACTGAAGCCTCCGGAACAGGAAACATGAAACTCATGCTTAACGGTGCTGTTACTCTCGGAACACTTGACGGTGCCAATATAGAGATCAGGGATGCAGTCGGTGATGACAATATCATTATCTTTGGTATGACGGCAGAAGAAGTCAATTCCAAAAAATCAATGGGATACAATCCAAGAAGCTACTACGATTCAAACGACACGATCAAGCAGGCTATCAACAGGATATATCATGGAATCAACGGATGCACATTTAACGATGTTGCTAATTCTCTGCAGAATTCAGATCCTTATATGGTTCTTGCAGATTTTGATTCATACCGTGCCGCACAGAAGCTTTCATCACAGTTATACCAGGACAAATACAAATGGCTGAAAATGTCACTTTGCAATATAGCAGGTGCTGGAGTATTCTCAGCTGACCGCGCAGTCAAGGACTATGCACGTGATATCTGGGGAATCCTTTAATACACAATTTATTTGCCGTCTTTATTGATTTAAGTTCATACTTATCCTATATACAATTCACTTTAAATCCAAGAACAGAAATGAGGTATTTGCTATGAAAAAAATATTTGACAGCTGGGACCCTTCTTACAAATCGATCTTCGGTGCTATTAAAACTGAAGAATTCTGTGATTTTACAATTTCACTGCCAAAATCATATACGATCGAAAGCAGTCCTGTAATGGTAATATACAGAATAGGCTTCAAAAAACGTTTTATTAAAATGAACAAAACTGAAGAAACTTCTGACACTGTGTCATACACAGCTTCATTCAATACAAGCTATTCAGGAGTATATTATTACTGTTTTTTTGTTACTGTCGGACAAAATACCCTATATATCAAAAAACAGAACTCACATATAGGAAGTTTTGAAGAAGGCGATCTGTTTCAGCTTACGGTATACAGCAATGATTACAAAACACCTTCATTTCTCAAGGGTGGCATAATGTATCAGATTTTCCCGGATCGTTTCTGCAAAAGCGGAAAGGATCACAAAAACATTCCGGAAGACCGACTCATTCGTGATGACTGGGGTGGAACACCTTTATACAAACCACATCCTGAAACAAATTTCTGGAACTACGACTTCTTCGGAGGAGACCTTGAAGGAATAATATCAAAGCTGCCGTATCTGAAAAGTCTGGGCGTAACATGCATTTATCTTAATCCTATTTTTGAATCACATGAAAATCATCGTTACAGTACAGCCAATTATATGAAAGTCGATCCGATGCTCGGTACAAATGATGATTTTAAAGCACTTTGTGCAAAAGCAAAAACATTAGGAATAAGTGTTATTATTGACGGAGTATTCTCACACACCGGTGCAAACAGTATTTATTTTAATAAATATAACTACTATGACAGCAACGGCGCATACAACACACGAGAAAGTGAATACTATGAATGGTACAATTTCACATCATATCCGGATGTTTACGAAGCATGGTGGGGAATTGACACTCTGCCTAACATAAACGAAAACAATTACAAATTTACACAGTTTATCTGTGATGATGACGGTGTTCTGCATTACTGGATGTCACTTGGCGCATCCGGATTCAGACTTGATGTTGCAGATGAACTTCCTGATACATTCCTTTATAATGTAAACAAATCCATAAAAAGCGTAAATTCTGAAAAGCTTATAATTGGTGAAGTATGGACTGATGCATCAAATGCTGAAAGCTATGGAATCAAAAGAAGATACCTTTTAGGTGCACAACTCGATTCTGTCATGAATTATCCTTTCAGAGAATATATCCTTTCTTACATAAGAGACGGAGATCCTGAATTTAAAAATAATATAATGACAATTCTTGAAAATTATCCGAAACCCGCTACAGATGTTCTGATGAACTTCCTTTCGACACATGACGTCGAAAGAGCTATCACCGTACTTGCCGGAGAAAGTGACGAGGGCAAAGACAAAGAGTGGATGGCAGATAAAAAGCTTACAAAACGTCAGTATGAAAAAGGAAAAAAGCTTTTAAAGCTCGCTATGGTAATGATCTATTTCCTCCCCGGTGTACCATGTATCTATTATGGTGACGAAGCCGGCATGCAGGGATATAAAGATCCGTTTAACCGTGGATGCTTCCCATGGGGTGAAGAAGACACAGAGCTTATTGAGTTCACAAAAGAACTCTCTGCTCTCAGAAAAAATTCAAGTATTTTCAAAGACGGAAAATTCAGATTCTTAACTTTTGATGAAGATGTTGTTGGATTTGCAAGAATAAAAGAAAATCACAAAAAAGCAGCGCTTATATTCATCAACCGTTCAAACAAAGTTAAATATATTAACCGAGCTGCTGACAAGAAATATTCAAAATACAATATCATCGTCGGAAAACAGGAGCAGCCGGGTGACGGCGAAAATGAAATGAAGCTTAAGCTTGAACCTTATAGTTTTGCATTTATTAAAGTAGAGGCATAAAAAAAGCAGAGCAGAGAAATGATCTTTCTCTGCTCTTTATTATTGTTCTGTGAATCATTCCGGATCCTTTATGATACTTTTTTTAGGATCTGCAAGATTTATAAGTGCATAAGCTTTTTTCAGAAGGCTAAAATTTCTGAATATGATTATCAGCATGCCTGCCAAAAGGAATATTCCCATATATTTCAGCTTTAACAAGATCACAGCCATCATTCCGAAAAGAATAACAAAATTAAACTCTATATTTTCCCAGTTAAGTTTAAATTTCGCTATAGACTGAGTTTCAAGTGTTCTGATCACCACACAGATAGTAAGGGAAACAAGCGTTCCGATTGCAGCGCCTTTGGCCTTAAACATAAGAATAAACAAAATATTCAGGAAAAAATTCATTATCACGGTCAATACACTTGTAGATGCAAGCCTTTTAATATTATTTGTATCTGCATAAATACTTCCTATCAGGATACAAAGTCCCTGCATTACCGCCGCACCTGTCAGAAGTGCTGAAAACTGATATGTATCAGCATACGCTTCAGTTGGTGCAACCAGCTTGTCAAGTATCCTTATCAGGAAAAGAATGACTGCTGCAAAAGAAAAAATAACTGCTGAATAGATATCAAATGTTTTTATGCTGTATTTTTTACGTTCTTCATGAGTCAGGTTTTCACCGCCTGTTGTCTGGAAAGAACGGAAAAACAGAGTGGTCATATACAGGATCAATCCCGGAATTGTATATGATGCAATAAATACCGCATTTCCTTCTTCTGAAATAAGTATCTTAAGAATAAGCTGATCTGTAAGCATCAGCGTTGGCCAAAACATAAAAACCGGCAAAAGTGAAGATGAATACTTTAAAACAGGTCTGATGGCTCTGAAATTAACACTTCGCAAACTAAAGTCTTTCTTCATATTTCCTGAAATATTAAGAAAAATAATTGAGACAATGCAGGACACCGTTATCGCGATATAATATGCTTTTATTCCGCCTTTGAATCCGCCAACACCAAGAAAAATCATAATAAGCGTAATAACCGCAGATAAAATGTTATCGAGTGTATACAGCTTGTCGAGCCTTTTTATTTTAACATTGCACTGAATAAATGTTCTGATCGTTGAAACAAATGAATATACAGCAGCATGAAAAATATAAGGTCTGAATTCCTTGATACACCAGATCAGTGACAGAGAAAGCATAGACGCAAACAAAGAAAACACGCAGAAGACCAGTCCTGTAGAATACAGCATTTTTCTGTCAGCGTTTTTGTCAAGATCAGATTTAAAAAAACCCTCCGTAATCCCGGCGGTAAACAACAAAGCCATAAGCTCCACTGTATTTTGAAGAGTCATTGCATTTTGAAAATCTTCCTGAGATAAAAAGATCGTACACAAAGGAACAACAATGATCATAATGATTTTTGAAACAAACGTCCCCTTAAAAAACATCTTTGTTTCATAAGCAAGCTTTTTATATTTATTCATATATTTCTCCAGTAAAAATATATTTAATTTCCAATGATGTATTTTTATTATATCAAATAAATGCAAAAATATAAAGAGCAATATTATATTTTTAAAAAATAACAGTATCTTTTCAGATACTGTTACTTTTTATTTATTAGTTTTAGCTTCTGTTTCGTATATATTCTGATAACTGTAATAATTGTCATCGATCAGTACTTCTTTAATATTGTCTTTATTTACAGCATAAACATCAACAAGTACTGTCGGAATATCTTTATATCCGTTATTTTCAGTGCTCAGATTTTGTATTGAAGGATCTTTACTGCTTATCTTTCTGCAAATATCTATCGCTGCGTGGGCAAGTTCGTCAATAGGTTTATATATGGTCACCGTTTGTTTTCCGTTTACGATTCTTCTGCAAGCCTCAAGATCGGCATCCTGACCGGCTATCAGCATATTTTTTTTCTGGTTCAGGGAAGATGCATTCGAAGCACCGTATGCCAGAGAATCATTTGCACAGATTATACCGCAAATATCGTTTCCTGAAGGCTTGGACAAATAATCATTTACTATGACAAAAGCCTCAACATTATCCCATGAACTTACCTGTGTTGTCTGATAACTGATATTTTTTTTATTCAGCACTTTTTCAACGCCTTCACTAACAAGACGACTGTTATTGTCAGTCATCGGTCCGGATACTACAAGATAATTCCCGTCAGGATCTATTCTGGTGATTTCCTCAGCCTGAAGTTCACCGACTTTTCTGCTGTCAAATGAAACATATGCATCAATGTCGGATCCTACAGCAAGTCTGTCATATGAAACGACAGGAACATTTTTTCTTCTTGCATAGTTTACAATTCTGGATGCATCCTTGTCCTGCGGAACAAGGACCAGAATATCTATTCCTTCTGAAATCATGTCTTTTACATCTTCAAACTGTTTATCAGAACTTTCATTTGCATTTTGAACTATTATACTGCAGCCGCTTTCCTCTGCATATTTTATCATACAGTCACGGTCACGTATCCAGCGTTCCTCTGTAAGCGTTGCCATAGAAAAACCAATTTTCGGAGTATCAGTCTTTTTTCCGGAACATGACGAAAAAATTAACGGCAAAGCAATAAACATAATTAGTAATAAAAATCGCTTTTTCAAATTTTATCTCCTACTGATTCAGCAGCCTGTTTGAATCCTCTTGGTGAGAACCCTGTTATTTTCTTAAAAAGTTTTGAAAAATAGCTCTGATCATGATAACCTACAGATACTGCTATATCACCGACAGACATACCGCCTTTAAGAATCAGTTCTCTCGCTTTTGTAATTCTGACAGTGGTAAGCGTATCAATAAATGTTACGCCCTTTTTCTCTTTATAAAGATGACTGAAATAATACTGGCTCAGATTTACTTCCTTTGCAATATCCTCAAGAGTTATATCCTTATGATAATTCTCTCTGATATATTTATCTGCTTTTGAAATATACTCATCATTTTCATCAGCACTTCCTGTTTCGGTTTTATTGGTAAGAAAATCTCCGTATATTTTCCTTATTCTTTCAAGCGAGGCAACTGCATCTTCATATTTCTGACTTATTTCATCAGCTTTTTCCATTCTTTCCTGTCTCTTGGCAATTCTGTCAATAAGCTTGCATACTGATTCGATCAGTACAGCAGCTCTGACAGGCTTTAACAGATAATCTCTGGCTCCAAGTGTTACTGCCTTTGATGCATAATCAAAATTGTCATATGCTGTAGTAATTATGATCTCTGTCAGCTCGTTTGTCTGTTTTATTTCTCTGATAGCTTCTATTCCGTATATTCCCGGCATATTTATATCCATCAGAATAATATCAAAAAATTCCGCTCTTGCTTTAAGAATAGCTTCTCTTCCGGAATAAGCGCCTTCTATCTTGTCAAACTGATCACCAAGCTTACTTTCCAAAGTATAAATAAAAGACTTTACTTCAAGCGGCTCATCATCAACAACCAGAATTTTATACATTTTTCTCTTCATCCTTTCCGTACTTAAGTTTTACATAAGTACAGCCTTCGCTGCAAAAAATATCAATTACATCTTCTCGGTCATAAAACAACTTCATACGCTCTATTACATTTCTAAGTCCTATTCCGGTCGTATGAAATTTTTTATTGGTTTGTTTTTCGTAATCACTGTCTCCTCTTAATATTCGCTCTATAACATCTTTTTTTATTCCTTCTCCGTTATCCTTAACCTGAACGACAACGTATCTGCCTTCCTTAAATACGGAAACTGTGATCTCTCCGTCATGTTCAAGTTCTCCGATTCCGTGAATATATGCATTTTCTATTACAGGCTGAATCGACATACGCGGAACAACCGTATCAAGAAGTGAATCGTCTGTTTCAAACGAAAATTTAAATCTATCCTGAAATCTGATACCTAACAGATACATGTATGATTTGGCATTTGCAATTTCCTCTTTCAAAGTGGTACCTGTGTCCAGTGATTTCAAATTGTATCTGAAAATATCAGAAGCATTTTCAAGATACTCACAGGTTGCATCATCACCATTCAGCATTGCCAGCTTGGCGCCGATATTGATGGTGTTGAAAATAAAATGCGGATTTATCTGAGACTGAAGAACTTTAAGCTCACACTCACGAAGGATCCCGGTCAGTTTGAGTTCATTAACTTCCTGATCGTGTATTTTCTTTTCATCATCCGAATGCTTCTTTGTTGAGACAAGGATACCGCCGCTCATAAACAACGCAATAACACCGATCAGAATGTTATTTCTTTTGTTATTGTCAACTGCACTGTCATATTTCTCTATTGTCAGACTGGCATCATTCAGAAAAAGCTCCGTTTTCCGCTTTATATAATCAACTATAATAACGGACTCTTCTCTGACCTCTTTAAGATTTTTTTCACATTTGTCATATTCAAGATTATTCCTCAGATTTACAGTTTCATTACATTTACTTAAAAAATCCTCTGTCATATTCTGAATATTTCTAAGTACCATATCTTTCTCATCATCAACAAATACTTCTGATACCGAATGATCGTTTATGTTATTTTCGCATTCGTAATATGAAGTTTTTACACTTGTAACATCCTGATAAATGTAATCATCCAGCAGCTGAGGCATTCTTGCTATTTCGCGATACAATTGCGAAAGATGATTTGTCTTTTCGATCATCTCATACAATGGCTTTATTTCAGCATTCTGACTGACAATCAAATTTAAAAAACTTATAAAGAAAGCTATGATCACCACTACAGAATAAGTGTTTATTTTATCTGAAAAATCAGTTTTTTGTTTCTTCATTTTTCCGCCCGGCCTTTTGAATAAAGTTCCTTTGCAACATCATACCCGATCTCTTCTGCGTTATCATCTATCAGTTCAGATATCACTCCGTTGTTTTTATACAGTTCAGAATGGTCTGAGTTTCCGTAGCCGATAATAGTTTTGCCTTTCAAATCAATGTCGTTGTCAAGCAGGGCTGAAATGAGAAACGGTGTACTTCTTTCATCAAGACAAATAATTCCTGACAGGTTTTTGTAATTTGCAATTTCTTTCTGAATAATATAATGCATATTTTTCTCGGTGGAATTCATGTAATACACATTTAGTCCACATGAGATATGCCTGCTTTTCTGCAAATCATCAAGGACGTCGGAAACACCACATGCGCGCTGAAATATACTGTAATCACTTACATAAACATTATCTGAACCTGATATATTCCTGTCCGATAATGTATTATGATTGCCGGATATTATCAAAATAACATCTCCCGGAATTGCCTGCTCCGCAAATTTCAATGCTGCCTCTTTTCCAAGTTCCCTGTATGAATACACCTGGGTTAAAGAAGAATATTCTTCGGAATCGACATCAGACTGATAAAATATAACATCAACTCCACGATCTTTCGCCATAGAAACAGCTTCCTTAAATTCCTCGCTGTCTCCGGGCTGAAGAGCAACTGCGTCCAGATGAGCATACGCCGCACTCTTAAGCGCATCACACAACTCTTTTTCTGAATAATCATTCAGTTCAACTATTTCGGTACAGCACTTTTTCCCGGATACTATTTTTTCAAATGAAATTTCGCTGTTTGTCAAAGATGATTCATCACTGTTTCCTTCGCTGAAAAATTCATCAACTCCATCAATAAATCTTTTTTTATAATCATCATCCTGATTTTGCAAAATGATCTGAAAACAATAATTATACTCCACGCCTGTATCTGTTACACACAACGTTACTACAATATGTGCAATGAAATACGCTACAGCACATAACGACAGTATCATTAAAAAAGTTAAAATTCTGTTCATGTTTTTTTCTTTTTCCATTCTTATATTATAGTATATTATCTGTTCGACGTCAATAACGAAAAAAACTGTAAACTTCCAAAGATCACCCATCTTCAGAAATTTACAGTTTTAATCTTAACGGGATTTGAGTATTTTAATAAAAGGTCTAAGGGGGAATAAATTATACCTTAAAAAAATACAAGGGATTTTATGATGATGACAATATTCTCCTGTTCTTTTTTTTCTACCAGGAGATCTCTGCACATCTCCTGTCGTTTATTATGATACAAAAATTACAGAATGTTTTCAAGATATATTATTGCTCATAATTTGTACATTTTTGCGAAAGAACCAATCAATGCATTTTTCGTGATATTGATCATAAAATAATCAGAAAATTAAAAAAAGTTTCATTTTACTATAGTAAAAATAAATTATATGTGGTATACTATAGATATGAATATTCAAAATTCAGATTTACACTATGTATAACAGGAGGACAACAAAATGAAAAAGTTTATTAAGATAATAACTATTACAATTGCGGTTCTTTCTGCCGTTACCGCACTGAAGATAGCAATAGACTATTGCTGCAGAAAATATAAAAAGACTTACATTAAAGTCTGACTTACTTTCGGGAAACACTGATCTTTTATCAATGTTTCCTTAAACTTTTTTATGATTTAACCAGAGTGTCACGTATGCCACTCTGATCAATTAAATTTAATACTATATGAAAGGCGATCATAATCATGGATATTCGTGTTGAATTAACCAAAACACCAAAAGCAAAACCAACTGACGAAACCAAGCTCGGTTTCGGTCATATTTTTACAGATCATATGTTCATTATGGACTATGAAACCGGTAAAGGCTGGCATGATGCCCGCATAGTTCCTTACGGACCTCTTGATCTTATGCCTTCAGCAATGTGTCTCCACTATGCTCAGGAAGTATTCGAAGGACTCAAAGCCTACAGAACTGCTGACGACCAGATCCAGCTGTTCAGACCGATGGAAAACTTTAAAAGACTTAACATTTCAAATGAACGTCTCGTTATTCCTCAGATCGATCCTGAATTTTGTGTTGAAGCACTCAACAAGCTTGTAAACATTGAAAAAGACTGGGTTCCGCATACAGACGGTGCATCTCTTTATATCAGACCGTTTATCATCGCATGTGATCCGTTCCTCGGTGTTCGTCCTGCTGACCATTACAAATTCATCATCATTCTTTCTCCATCAGGTGCTTATTATTCAACAGGGCTGAATCCTGTAAGCATTTATGTTGAAAAAGAATATGTCCGCGCAGTAAAAGGCGGTATGGGCTTTACAAAGACAGGCGGAAACTATGCAGCATCCCTTATCGGACAGGATGAAGCTCATAAGCAGAATTACTCACAGGTTCTCTGGCTTGACGGTGTTGAAAAGAAATATGTTGAAGAAGTTGGCTCAATGAACATCTTCTTTATCATCGGAGGAAAGCTTGTAACTCCTATGCTCCAAGGTTCTATTCTTTCAGGAATCACTCGTAAATCAGTTATCGAACTTGCTAAATCCTGGGGTCTTGAAGTTATTGAAAAGCGTATAGATATTCAGGAAATAGCTGATGCTTATGATGCAGGACAGCTCGATGAAGTATTCGGCACCGGAACAGCTGCTGTTATTTCTCCTGTAGGAACTCTTAAATGGGGCGATAAAGTTATGACTATCAACAATAACAAGATCGGTCCTGTTTCTCAGAAAATATATGACACTATCACAGGCATGCAGTATGGTAAGATCGATGATCAGTTTAACTGGATCTACAAAGTAACAGATAAATAATCAGGTATTATTAAAACTAACAGCACTTCCTTAAAACGAGGTGCTGTTTTTTTATGTCAGTTAAACGAAAAAAGCATTCCGAAAAAGAATTGCGCTAATATAGAAGTTTTCCAAAACTATTATGTAAAGACCCATACAGCGAGCTATAACAGCAAAAGGACAGATACTTCTATTGCTACTTCTGTCAAGTTGGCAACGCTAAAATAAACTATTCTATGATGTGATTAAAAGCAGTCTGTGTATTTGTGCAGGTTGCTTTTTCTGCTTTGCGATTTCATGTCAGCTATTATTGAATAGAGCCGTCAAATATCCTGCATCTTCCATCACGGTGTAATTTGCTGAAAAGCGATAGAAAAGGCTGCGGAATTTGTTTTTACGAAAACAGCATCAGATTTTGCGTGACTTTTCATTATTATTGTGCTATAATAAAATGGGATTGGTATGCAGTTCAAAGCGTTTGACGAAAAATAAGGAGGAATATAATGAAAAAGGGAAAAAAACTTCTCGCAGCCTGTATGTCTGCACTGCTGCTGACCGGCGTTCTGCCTGCGCTGCCTATGTCCGGATTTTTCAAAGAGAGAACATTGACAGCAAGTGCAGAATATGGAGAGCGAAATCTGCTGAAAACAGATGTTTTAAAAAAACTGATTAAGGAAACAAATCCGAAACACGTCATTTTTACATCAGATTCGCCCAGAGAAAGCGAAAATCTTAAGGGCAAAACTTTTACAAATGTAACCCCTTTAGCTGAATT